>DXBL01000014.1 GCA_019116555.1 Candidatus Pseudomonas excrementavium | reverse complement strand
CTGGGCTACAAGCCGCAGGAGGCCAGTCGGGCGGTGGCCAATATCAAGGAAGACGGACTCAGCAGTGAAGAGTTGATTCGCCGTGCCCTCAAGGGCATGGTTTAATTCCCGGATTGATTACCCGTCAATCGAAGCACCACGGAAGTCCCATGCTGGAAGAAGACCGTTTGATCGCTGCCGCACCCCGGCAGCAGGAAGAAATCATTGACCGGGCCATCCGCCCGTATCGCCTGGCTGACTATATCGGCCAGCCGGCGGTGCGTGAGCAGATGGAGCTGTTCATGGCGGCGGCCAGGGGGCGCAGCGAAGCGCTGGACCATGTGTTGATCTTCGGTCCGCCCGGTCTGGGCAAGACCACCCTGGCCAACATCATCACCCAGGAAATGGGTGTGAAGATCAAAAGCACGTCGGGCCCGGTACTGGAACGGGCCGGCGACCTGGCGGCGATGCTGACCAGTTTGGAAGCTGGCGATGTGCTGTTCGTCGATGAGATTCACCGCCTTTCCCCGGTAGTCGAGGAAATTCTCTACCCGGCGATGGAGGATTACCAGCTCGATATCATGATCGGCGAAGGGCCGGCCGCGCGCTCGATCAAGCTCGATCTGCCACCCTTCACCCTGGTCGGTGCAACCACCCGCGCCGGCATGCTGACCAACCCGCTGCGCGACCGCTTCGGCATCGTCCAGCGCCTGGAGTTCTATGGGACTGAAGACCTGGCCACCATCGTCTCCCGTTCCGCTGGCATCCTGGGTCTGAAGATCCATCCCGAGGGTGCCTTCGAGATCGCCCGGCGCTCCCGCGGTACGCCACGCATCGCCAACCGCCTGCTGCGCCGGGTGCGCGATTATGCCGAGGTGCGCGGGCAGGGCAGCATCAGCCAGGAAATTGCCGACAAGGCGCTGGATCTGCTCGATGTGGATGCCCAGGGTTTCGACCACATGGACCGCCGCCTGCTGCTGGCGATGATCGACAAGTTCGATGGCGGGCCGGTGGGCATCGACAGCCTGGCTGCAGCGATCAGCGAGGAGCGGCATACCATCGAGGACGTGCTCGAGCCCTTCCTGATCCAGCAGGGCTTCATCATGCGCACCCCGCGCGGGCGGGTGGTTACCCGCCACGCCTATCTGCATTTCGGCATGAATCTGCCGGTGGCCATGGAGCAGCAGCAGGACCGGGATCTGTTCAGTCAGTGACCCGGCATTGCACAACGGTCTTCCTATAAAAAATATTTTCAATTTGGAGGCAAACCCGCTATGCAAACCACCAACTTGGTTCTACATTATGCCGCCTGACATAGGGTCTGTTCCCGTTTCATATGCCGCCGCGCCGGCGCCTGTTTTTGTGCGAGGCAAGGCGCGAGATGCGCAGTTTGGTGAGCCAAATAAGCACCGAGCAACGCAGCATCGCACAAAAACAGGCCCGGCCCTTCGGGTTGCGCGTCAAATCTCGCCATGCGTCGTTGCGGGACTTGGCAAGGGAATAACCATTACCAGCGTCCCGCGCCTAGCCTGGCGAGATTTGACGCTGCAACGCGGTGGCATATGAAACGGGAACAGACCCTAGGGCAGCCATTCGCGCTCAGAGCCCGTGTCTACTTTGAGGATACCGATGCCGGCGGCATTGTTTACTACGTCAATTATCTGAAGTTCATGGAGCGCGCCCGCACCGAGCTGGTCCGTTCCCTGGGGTTTGATCAAAGCGCGCTGCAACGCGAAAACATCATCTTTGTCGTCCATTCGGTAACTGCCCGTTATCACGCACCGGCGTGCCTGGATGATGAACTTGTGATCAGCGCTGCTGTCTTGGAACTCAAGCGTGCAAGTGTCCGCTTCGCTCAGCAGGTTCGGCGAGCGGATGGCAAGTTGTTGTGTGAAGGGGAAGTGTTGGTGGCCTGCGTCAGCGCCGATCGCTACAAGCCCAGAATGATTCCTGCTGCCCTGGGCGCCGCCTTCGGGACGCGACAAAGCAGCCAAGAAGGAGAAGTGGATAGTGCAACCTGATCAAATGTCGATGTGGCACCTGATAAGCGGTGCCAGTGTGTTGGTACAGCTGGTGATGCTGACCTTGCTGGCGGCGTCGATCGCCTCCTGGGTACTGATCTTCCAGCGCAGCGCCGTACTGCGCGCGGCGAAGAAGACCCTGGATGATTTCGAGGACCGCTTCTGGTCCGGTATCGACCTGTCCAAATTGTATCGCCAGGTCACTGGCAATCCCGATCCCGACTCGGGGCTGGAGCAGATCTTCCGCGCCGGCTTCAAGGAATTCTCGCGCATGCGCCAGCAGCCGGGTGTGGAGCCCGAAGCGGTGATGGACGCCGTGCAGCGTTCCATGCGCGTGGCCATTTCCCGTGAGGAGGAACGGCTCGATCAGCACCTGCCGTTCCTCGCCACCGTCGGTTCCACCAGTCCCTACATCGGCCTGTTCGGTACCGTCTGGGGCATCATGAATTCTTTCCGTGGTCTGGCCACCGTGCAGCAGGCGACGCTGGCCACCGTGGCGCCGGGTATCGCCGAAGCGCTGATCGCCACCGCCATCGGCCTGTTCGCGGCCATTCCCGCGGTCATCGCCTATAACCGCTTCTCGGCCCGTTCGGAAACGCTGATCGGTCACTACTACACCTTTGCCGATGAGTTCTCCAGCATCCTGCATCGCCGCGTGCATGCCAGCGAAGGGGAGTGAGCATGCAACCCAGAGGCAGACGCCAGAAACGTAAACCGGTAGCCGAGATGAACGTCGTGCCCTATATCGACGTGATGCTGGTGCTGCTGGTGATCTTCATGGTGACCGCGCCCATGCTCAACCAGGGGGTTAAGGTCGACCTGCCGCAGGTAGCCAGCGAGATTCTGCCCTCCGACTCCAACCAGCAGGTATTGACCCTGTCGGTCCTGGCCGACGGCAACTACTACTGGAACCTGGGCGAAACCGTGGATACCGAGAACCAGACCGATAGCGCCGTTTCCCTGGAGGAAATGACCGAAGGTGTGACCAAGATCATGAATGCACGGCCGGATACCCTGGTGTACATCCGGGGCGACCGTGACGTGAACTACGGCGTCGTCGTCACTGCCATGGCATCCCTGCAGCAAGCTGGCGTGCCCAATGTCGGCCTGATTACCGAGGCACCGTGAGAAACCGCGACCGTATACCGGAA
The DNA here is from genome assembly GCA_019116555.1 of Candidatus Pseudomonas excrementavium. GTDB lineage: Bacteria > Pseudomonadota > Gammaproteobacteria > Pseudomonadales > Pseudomonadaceae > Halopseudomonas > Halopseudomonas excrementavium. Next base: position 3,820 of record DXBL01000014.1, on the reverse strand, counting down.
CCCGGTCAGGAGCGTTTCACCGCGTCCGTCATCAAGGCGGTGGGGTTGCACCTGCTGGTGTTGATCTTTCTGTTCGTGTCCTTCAGCTCGGCGCCGGAGTTCGAGCCAGCCAAGCCGATCGTGCGGGCTACCCTGGTGCAACTGAACTCGAAGAGTCCGGCGACTACCCAGACCGACCAGAAGATTGCCGGTGAAGCCGAACGCACCGCGGCCCAGCGCCACGAAGCCGAAGAGCTGCAGCGCGAACAGCAGAAGCAGCAGGAGGCCCAGGAAGCCGCCCAGCGTGCGGCTGCGGAGCAACGTCAGGCTGCTGCGGCGGCCGCCAAGGCGGCGGAAGAGAAGGCGGCTGAGGAACGTCAGCAGGCTGAGCGGGTCGAACAACAGAAGGCCGAGGAGGCCAAGCGCAAGGCGGACGCGGCGAAGAAGCTGGCCGAGGAAGAGGCGGCTAAGCAGAAAGCGGCCGAGGAAGCAGCCAAACGCAAAGCGGCTGAAGACGCCAAAAAGGCTGAGGAGGCCAAACGCAAGGCAGCGGAAGACGCCAAGCGCAAGGCCGAAGCCGAGGCGGCGGCCAAGAAGGCCGAGGCCGACCGGGTAGCCAAGCTCAAGCGTGAGCAGGAAGAAGCCAAGGCCAAGGCGCTGGCGGACCTGCTGGCTTCCGAGACGCAGTATCAGCAGGCGCAGGCCGATCAGTTGGGTGATGAGGTGGCGGCCAGCTACGATGATGTGATCCGGCGGTATGTGAGCGAGCAATGGCGTCGTCCGCCGACCGCGCGTAACGGCATGATGGTCGAAGTGCGCATCAGCATGCTGCCCTCGGGTGACATCACCGATGCGGTGGTCGTGCGCTCCAGCGGCGATGCGGGCTTCGATCAATCGGCGGTGCAGGCTGTGCGGAACGTGGGCCGCATTCCGGAAATGCAGCAGTTGTCCCGGGAAAGCCCATCGACCTTCGATCGTATGTACAGACAGCGTACCTTACGCTTCAAACCAGAGGATTTGGCATTTTGATGAAAACCATGAAGTACTGGCTGACATGTGCTGCCATGTTGCTCCTGGCCCAGGTTGCCCTGGCGCAGGACGCCATCGAAATCACCCGTGGCAGCGACCGGGCCACGCCCATCGCGGTCGTTCCTTTCGGTTGGCAGGGCGGGGCGCCACTGGCCGAGGATATCGCCGAGATCACCGGCAACGATCTGCGCAACTCCGGCATGTTCACGCCCTTCGATCGGGCGAACATGCTGAGTCATCCGTCCCGTGCCGAGGAAATCTTTCCCCGTGACTGGAAGATGCTGGGCGTCGAATACGTACTGGCTGGTGAGGTAACCAGTACCGGTGGGGGTTATCAGGCGCAATATCACCTGTACAACGTGGCGCGGGAGCAGGTGCTGCTGTCACGCACCGTGAGCGGCAGCCAGAATCAGCTGCGCGACATGGCGCACAAGATCAGCGATGAGGTGTTCGAACACATCACCGGCATCAAGGGCGCATTCAGCACCAAGTTGCTGTACGTGGCAGCGGAGCGCTTCTCGGCTGACAACACCCGTTATACCTTGCAGCGCTCGGATTATGACGGTGCTCGTGCCGTCACCCTGCTGCAATCGCGTGAGCCGATCCTGACACCCTCCTATGCGCCGGACGGGCAGCGCATCGCCTATGTCTCGTTCGAATCCCGGCGTCCGGAAATCTTCGTGCATTACATCCAGACGGGGCGGCGCGAACGCATCACCAGTTTTGAAGGGCTCAACGGTGCGCCAGCCTGGTCGCCGGATGGCAAGCGCCTCGCATTCGTGCTGTCACGTGACGGCAACCCGGAAATCTACGTCATGGATCTGGCAAGTAAACAGATGCGCCGGGTAACCAATCACTATGGTATCGACACCGAGCCGACCTGGCTGGATGACAATACCCTGGTGTTCACCTCCGACCGGGGAGGGCGTCCGCAGATCTACAAGCAGGGTCTGAATAATGGAAATACGGAGCGCCTCACGTTCGTGGGCAACTATAATGCCAATGCCAAGCTATCGGTTGATGGCCGGACCATGGTCATGGTTCACCGGCAGGACGGCTACAGGAATTTTCATATTGCCACCCAGGATCTGGAACGCGGCAACTTGAAAGTATTAACAGAAACGTCGTTGGATGAGTCGCCTACTGTCGCACCTAACGGCACTATGTTAATTTACGCTACCCGTCAACAGGGACGGGGTGTACTTATGCTGGTTTCGACCAATGGTCGTGCGCGCTCGGAGATTCCGACGAAGTTCACAGACCTGCGCGTGCCATCATGGTCCCCATACCTGCCATAGGGTATACCAACACTAAACCAAACGGGGTTTATCAGGAGTCTATGATGGAAGTTATCAAGTTCGGCAAGTTTGCAGCTCTGGTTGTCGCTTTCGGCGTTGTGGTTGGCTGTTCTTCCAAGGGCGGTGATGCTGCCGGCACCGGCGCGGTTGATCCGAACGCCGGTTATGACAGCTCCACTTCTTCTTCGGCAGGTGCCGGTAGCGTCAGCAGCGAAGAAGCTGCCCTGCGCGCCATCACCACTTTCTACTTCGAGTTCGACAGCTCTGAGCTGAAGCCTGAAGCCATGCGCGCCCTGGACGTACACTCCAAGGACCTCAAGGCACAGGGCAACCGCGTTGTACTGGAAGGCCACACCGACGAGCGTGGTACCCGTGAGTACAACATGGCTCTGGGCGAGCGTCGTGCAGCCGCCGTTCAGCGCTACCTGGTCCTGCAGGGCGTTTCTCCCGCTCAGCTGGAGCTGGTCTCCTATGGCGAAGAGAAAGCAGCTGTGACTGGCACTGGCGAAGAAGCCTGGGCTCAGAACCGTCGCGTAGAACTGCGTAAGTAAGAGGTCGCATGAAAGGGTATCAGGGATTAGCGCTGGGTTGTCTGCTGTTGCCGGTTGCGGCCATGGCTCAGGTTCCGGTAATGGAAGGCAGTTCGGGCGGTAATGCGCCGAACTACCAGACACAGGCCCCATCGCTGCCTGATACCCGATCGTCCTCGGCTGGCCTCTCGGTAGAGGGCCAGCTCATGCAGCAGCTGTATCAGATGCAGCAAGAGGTCTCCATGCTGCGTGGCCTGCTCGAAGAGCAGGAGCACCGATTGAAGAAACTGGAAAAGGATCAGCTTGATCGATATCAGGATATCGACCGGCGACTTTCCGCAATTTCCGCAGGCTCGTCTGCGCCGTCAGGCTCGAACGGACCCGCCAATGGCAATAGCTTGCCACCGGTAACCCCGGCTACCCCTGATCCGTCGTCCGGGACCGCCTCGCAAGCGCCGGCCGAAGCGGACCCGGCGCGCGAAAAGCTGCTGTATGAAGCGGCCTTCGATCAGGTCAAGGCGCGTGACTTCGAAAAGGCCGAGATGGCCTTCAGCGCATTCCTGCGCCGCTATCCCAACAGTGACTACGCTGGTAATGCGCAGTACTGGCTGGGCGAAGTCTATCTGGTACAAGCGGACCTGGAATCGGCCGGTCAGGCCTTCGCCAAGGTCATCAGCCAATACGCTGGCCACCGCAAGGAAGCCGATGCGCTGTACAAGCTGGCAGAGGTAGAGCGGCGGCTGGGCAATTCCACCAAGGCAGCGCAACTGTATCAGGAAGTGCTGACCAAGCATCCGGATGCCTCCGCCGCACAGCTGGCACGTCGCGAACTGAATAATCTGCAATAGTCTGCCTGGCGGGCAAAAAAAGACCGGTGTGCGGGGATCAGGCACACCGGCAAAAAAAATCAAAAAAATTCTTGAGTTTCGGTGATAAATCAGTAAGATATCGCGCATCCAAAGGGTCGTTAGCTCAGTTGGTAGA
>DXBL01000141.1 GCA_019116555.1 Candidatus Pseudomonas excrementavium | reverse complement strand
GCCATGGGCGACGTTACCCATGTGACCTCCGAGACCATCACCGGTTATCGGGTGGTACGTAGTTTCGGCGGCGAGACCTATGAGAGTGATCGATTTGAGAAGGCAAGTGAAAACAATCGCTTACGTGGCCTGAAAATGGTTCGTACGGGCGCGGTATTCACGCCCATGCTGCAGTTGGTGACCTACGGAGCGATGGCCGGGGTGATGTTCCTGGTGCTGTTTCTACGTGGTGATGCCACGGCGGGTGACCTGGTTGCTTACATCACTGCGGCTGGTATGTTGCCCAAGCCGATTCGTCAGCTCTCCGAGGTCAGTGCCAATATCCAGAAGGGTATCGCCGCGGCCGAGAGTATTTTCGAACAGTTGGACGAGGAGCCCGAGAAGGATACTGGCAGCATAGAGTGCGAGCGTATCAGCGGGCGCATCGAGGTCAGGAACCTGTCCTTCCGCTATCCCGATACGGACAAGGCAGTCTTGCAGGACATCAATTTCACCGTCGAGCCGGGACAGATGGTGGCGCTGGTAGGCCGCTCTGGCAGCGGCAAATCGACCTTGGCCAACCTGATCCCCCGTTTCTATATCCATGATGAGGGTGAGATTCTCCTCGATGGCACCCCGGTGGAACAGTACCGTTTGCGCAATCTGCGCCGACAGATCGCCTTGGTGACCCAGCATGTGACGTTGTTCAATGATACGGTCGCCAATAATATTGCCTATGGCGACCTGGCCGGCGCTCCACGCGAAGCCATCATCGAGGCGGCGGAAGCGGCTTATGCTCGGGAATTTATCGACCAATTGCCCCAGGGCTTCGACACCCTGGTTGGGGAAAATGGCGTACTGCTGTCTGGCGGTCAACGCCAGCGTCTAGCGATTGCCCGGGCGCTGCTGCGCGATGCGCCGGTATTGATTCTGGATGAAGCGACCTCGGCCCTGGATACCGAGTCGGAGCGGCATATCCAGGCGGCGTTGGATCGGGTAATGGAGGGCCGCACCGCCCTGGTGATCGCCCACCGCCTGTCGACCATCGAGAAGGCCGATATCATCATGGTGATGGACCAGGGGCGCATCGTCGAGCGCGGCAGTCATGCCGAGTTGATGGCGCAGGATGGCTATTATGCACGGCTGCACAGCATGCAGTTTCAGGATGACAAGCCCGTTGTCTGAGACGTTAATCTGACAGGTCGGAGCCCAATACAAGTGAGTGACGTAATGAAATTGACCATGCCCCGTTTTGATTCCGCGCCGGTCCTGGTGGTGGGCGATGTGATGCTGGACCGCTACTGGCACGGCCCGAGTCACCGTATTTCACCGGAAGCACCGGTGCCGGTGGTTAGGGTTGATCAGATCGAGGATCGCCCCGGTGGGGCTGGCAACGTTGCGCTGAATATTGCGGCGCTGGGCGCGCCGGCCTGGCTGGTGGGCGTGACAGGTGAGGACGAGGCTGCCGAGATACTGCAACGTCGACTGAATGCTGCGGGCGTTTACTGTGCTTTCCAGGGTCATCCCGAGCAGCCGACCATCACCAAGTTGAGGGTGTTGAGTCGCCATCAGCAACTGCTGCGGGTGGACTTCGAAGAGCCCTTTGCCACTGATGGTGAGGCGCTGCTGGGTATGGTGAACGGGCTGCTGGACAAGGTCCGGGTGGTGATTCTCTCGGATTATGGCAAGGGTGCGCTGGTCAATCACCAGGCGTTGATCAGGGCCGCTCGGGCGCGCAACCTGCCGGTGCTGGCCGACCCCAAGGGCAAGGATTTCAGCGTCTACCGCGGTGCCACCCTGATCACGCCCAACCTGTCTGAATTCGAGGCGGTGGTGGGTGTCTGCTCCACTGAGCAGGAGTTGGTCGACAAAGGCCTGGCGCTGATCGAGGAGCTGGAGCTGGAGGCACTGCTGGTTACCCGCAGTGAGCATGGGATGACGCTGCTGCGACGCGGTGAAGTGGCCCTGCATTTGCCCGCCCGGGCCCGGGAAGTGTTCGATGTCACCGGCGCTGGCGACACCGTGATCTCAACGGTTGCAACTGCCCTGGCTGCAGGCGAGTCGCTGCCTAACGCCGTGGCCCTGGCCAATCTGGCGGCGGGTATCGTTATCGGCAAGCTGGGTACCGCAGCCATCAGCGCGCCGGAACTGCGTCGGGCGGTCCAGCATGAGCAGGGGGCGGGGTTGGGGGTGTTGTCGGCCGACCAGTTGATCGTGGCGGTGGAGGACGCCCGCGCCCATGGTGAGCGTATCGTCTTCACCAATGGTTGTTTCGATATCATTCATGCCGGTCATGTGGGCTACCTGGAAGAGGCGCGCAGCCAGGGCGATCGTCTGATCGTGGCGATCAATGATGATGCTTCGGTGACCCGTCTGAAAGGGCCGGGGCGGCCGATCAATGCGGTGGAGCGGCGCATGACCGTGTTGGCCGGATTGGGGGCGGTGGATTGGGTGGTCAGCTTCGCCGAGGATACGCCGGAAGAGCTGTTGAAACAGTTGCGCCCGGATGTGCTGGTCAAGGGCGGTGACTATGGCATCGATCAGGTAGTGGGGGCGCCTATTGTGCAGGCCTATGGCGGCGAGGTGAAGGTGCTCAAATTTGTCGATAGCTGTTCGACGACGGCGATAGTGGAGAAGATTCGGGAGCAGAACGGCGGCGGGGCCGCTTCCTGAGTCTGAATTCAGACTTGGGGGGCTGCGATGCCGCTGGCCGGGATGGAACCCGGCCTTCCAGCCGTCGCTTCACTCTCCTAACACATTAACTTAGGGCCACATCCAGCTGGAGTGCCGAGTTCCATTCCGACACAAGCGCTGCCCAGCGCTGCCTTTGCAGTCGATCCCAGTTCACGGTCTGAATGCGTTGCGCGCATGGCAATACATCTTCCCCGCCGCGCTGCCCCCGTTGCACTTGCTGCCGAACCATTGCCTGGCCGCCTTGCGGCAGTTGCGGTAATCGATCGATCCGGTGCGGTAGTTGCTGCAGACGCTGGCGAAGTCCAGCAGCGTGCCGTCATGTTCGTAATACATGCGGTACTCGGTCGCCGTGCCGCGGGCGTCGGTCCAGGTCACTTTCTCTGTTTCTTCTTCAATGCGGCGGGCCCTGGCAGGTTCGTCTTTCCGTTTCCGGGCGGTCACCGAGCCGATGGTGTTGATATGGCGGCTGGGGGTGTAGTTCCGGTCGCTGAAACTGGTCTGCCGTTCAGCCCTGGGATCGTTGGCCTGGGCGGGCAAGTTGGCCACGGCAGCGAGGGTGATACTGATGAGCAGTGCTGACAGGCTGCGGCTAAGTCCGGTTCGGGTCTGGCTGGCATCCATGGTGAGCCCCGGCGGGTTGGTGAATTCAGCGCGGAGGATAACAAGGATGGCCGGTGGGCAAAGTGCTGTGCTTCACATTATTGGGTGAAGGGGTTAAGCGGAGGGTGGTTTTGTGATGCAGGGCGGGTTAATGCGGCGCCCGCGGACCTGTCGGTAACCGCGGGCGGAGTAGAGGGTGATCAGCCTGCAGCGCGCATATGGCCGAATTCTTCCAGGTTCAGGTGCCATTCGACCGCTTCGCGCAGCAGGTGCGGAGTGTGGCCGCCCTTGGCGCAGGCGCGGTCGAAGTAGTCATTCAGCGCATCGCGATAGTCCGGGTGCACGCAGTTGTCGATGATCACCCGGGCGCGCTCGCGGGGCGCCAGGCCGCGTAGGTCGGCCAGACCCTGTTCGGTGACCAGGATGTCCACGTCATGCTCGGTATGATCCACATGGCTGACCATGGGCACTACGCTGGAGATGGCGCCGCCCTTGGCAATCGATTTGGTCACGAAGATCGCCAGGTTGGCATTGCGGGCGAAGTCGCCGGAGCCGCCGATGCCGTTCATCATGCGGGTGCCGCCGACGTGGGTCGAGTTGACGTTGCCGTAGATGTCGAATTCCAGCGCGGTATTGATGCCGATGATGCCCAGGCGCCGAACGATTTCCGGATGGTTGGACATTTCCTGGGTACGCATCACCAGCTTGTCCTTGTATTTCTCCAGATTGCCGAACACGCGCTCGTTGCAGCGACCGGACAGGGTGATGGAGCAGCCGGAGGCCAGTTTCATCTTGCCTGCATCGATCAGCTCGAAGGTGCAGTCCTGCAGCACTTCGGAATACATCACCAGGTCCTCGAAGGAGGAGTTGATGAAGCCGCACATCACTGCGTTGGCGATGCTGCCGATGCCAGCCTGCAGCGGACCGAGGTTTTTCGGCAGACGGCCGGCAGCCACTTCCTTCTCGAAGAAGGCGATCAGGTGGTCGGCGATGCCCTGGGTTTCATCATCCGGTGGGGTGACCGTGGAGTAGGAGTCGGGCTGATCGGTAATGACAATGGCGGCGATCTTCGCTGGATCGATCGGAATCGCGGTGCTGCCCATGCGCTGGCCGGGGGAAACCAGGGGGATCGGCGTGCGGGTCGGCCGGTAGGTCGGGATGTAGATGTCGTGCAAACCTTCCAGGTTGGGGTTATGCGCGAGGTTGATCTCGACCACGACCTGCTTGGCGAAGATCGCGAAGCTGGCGGAGTTACCTACCGAGGTGGTCGGCACGATATGGCCTTCTTCGGTAATGGCGACCGCCTCGATGACGGCGATGTCGGGCAGCTTCAGCTGATGATTGCGCATCTGCTCGACGGTGTCGGAAAGGTGCTGGTCGATGAACATGACCTCGCCCTGGTTGATCGCCTTGCGCAGGGTGGCGTCCACCTGAAAGGGCATGCGGCGCGCCAGGATGCCGGCTTCGGTCATGTGCTTGTCCAGATCATTGCCCAGGCTGGCACCGGTCAGCAGGCTGATCTTCAGCGGCTGCTCACGGGCGCGCTCGACCAGCGCCAGCGGGACGGCCTTGGCTTCCCCGGCACGGGTGAAGCCGCTCATGCCTACGGTCATACCATCTTCAATCAACAATGCAGCGTCTGCCGCGCTCATGACCTTGTCATGCAGCGCCGGCATGCGAATACGACTTTCATACATGGATTTGTTACCAGTGGGTGATTACGAACAGCCAGCAGTCTAGGGAAGAGCTGACTGGGGTTGCGATCCGACCATGGTCTAAGGAGGCTTGGAGGCTCCTTTAACAATCCGTGGAAAAACTGCTGGTGAGTGCGTCTTTCAACGACCTGCTAGGAGGGAGCCATGGTGGGATCGAGGTGACCGGCAGGTCATGCCTCGGCAGGCATGGTACACCTCAGGGCGGCGCTGTGCCATACGACCAGGGGCTGTGGGACTCGCTCACCACCCAGCCGGTCTGCGGCGCGAAGGCCTCGCTGAGCAGGACCTGAGCGGGCATCTGTTCGATCAACCGACCCTTGACCAGGGTAAACAGTCGTCCGTTGAACTGGCCATCGACCAGCTCGGCGAGATACAGATCGGGGCGCTGTCGGTCCAGCTGTGCCTGCAGCTGGCCGCTCTGGGCATCCAGCGATTCGTCGGCGTGCAGCGCGCTCAGATCCGCGCAGCGGGGCACGCTGAGGTGCATGTGATAGACCAGTTGCAGCGAGTTGGTGGGCAGGTGTACATAGGCGCGCGGGCGTTCCAGCAGATTCAGTTCGCGGCACAGTACCGCCCGGGCTGATCCCTGGTGCGGGCTGAGGCTGTACCAGCGGTTGCGGTCGGAGGGCAGGGTATCGGCGTAGGGCGTAGGCAGCCAAACCTCCTGGTAACGCCCCGGCAGCCAACCCTGCTCGGTTTCCAGCAGCAGCTCCTCGGCCAGTTCGGTCATCAGGGTGAGCAAGGGCAAACGCAGTTCGTGGGCGGGCACGTAGCCGGACAGCAGCTTCAGTACTTCGTCATCAAGATCGGGGCGCTGCTGGCGGACC
>DXBL01000013.1 GCA_019116555.1 Candidatus Pseudomonas excrementavium | reverse complement strand
GTCGAAAGACCACGGGGCTATAGCTCAGCTGGGAGAGCGCCTGCATGGCATGCAGGAGGTCTGCGGTTCGATCCCGCATAGCTCCACCATTTTTTAAAGGGCCGACACTTGTTGTCGGTCCTTTTTTTTGTGCGCCCGGCAGAGCGCACCTACTCGGAGGTGAAAGTCCTCTACACACCCGGCAAGGGGAAGTGTTAGCTGAAGGCAAGGGTGTTGCGGGTGACTGCAAATCCGGAGGAAGCCCGAGGCAAAGCGCTGGCCTGACGAACAGGAAGCGGATACGAGGCGACGCGTTGGGGTGAGGCAGCAAAAAAAGGCCAAAGCCCGATACTTGCACAGAACGACGCGGCGTATATCCGACGGGCATAGGCGTGAAGGTGGGTGCGTCATACCCGGGGAGATCTGCATACCTGCCGCTGTGCTACCGGCGTCGCGAGGTGTCGGGATGGAAGATACACTGGCCCACGATCAAGGCCGCGTTGCTGAACGGTCAGTACATGCCACAGGCGACATACCCAAGCCTGCGGGCGGGGTAAGAGCGCTGGGCATCCCGACGGTACTGGATCGACTGATTCAGCAGGCGCTACTGCAGACACTCTGCCCGTAACGGGCAGGGTCCGTGGTGGAGCTCGGGCGCATCGCACATGAATGCGGCCTTCCCGAAACGCTCCTTCAATGCCGTGGGTTTGGTCTCGCTGCTGGACACCCAGCGGCGCCTTCAGTGTCACTAATGAACCGCCGTATGCGGAACCGCACGTACGGTGGTGTGAGAGGGCGGCGGGAGTGATCTCGCTCCCTACTCGATGTTCTGAAATCCCCCTATGCTTATTGGTGTGACCTGTCGCGCCGCTCAACCCATCGGCAGCGTCCTTGGGAGCGGTCTCGACCGCGAATGGGCTGGCAGGAAACCTCGCGGTCCAGACAGCTCCCACAAAAATCACCTTCAGCATTAGGTCAGCAGCCTGTTTTCTGTGCGACAGCGCGTCGCCGCAGACTCCTGCATACAGTATTTATTCGGAGGAGCGCACAACATGACCCAGTTCACCGGCGGTTGCCTCTGTGGCAGCGTTCGTCTCACCTCAACCGGACAACCAGACCGCGTCGGCATCTGTCACTGCCTCGACTGCCGCAAACACCATGGCGCGCTTTTCCATGCCTCCGCGATTTTTCCCCGAGAGGCCGTAACAGTGATCGGTGAAACACACGCGCATATCAGGAGCGATATTTCTGCCCGCGCTGTGGCTCCTCGGTCTTCTCACGCATCATGGATGAGAAGTGAATCTGGGGTCTCTGGATGAGCGGGATGGGGATTTTGAAGGGCGATGTGACTCCAAATCAGTGCTTGGGTATATCCGCTAACTACTAGGCTGAGGCATGTGCTTGGAGTGCAAGTTGGGTCCCGGGGGTGCCGCTCTAATATGTTAAGCTTCGCCCGGGTAGCCACCGTGACGACAGCGGCCCATTGCCAAATACTTAATGTAAGCTGCCAACATTGCCTCGTTCTGATCGATTGAAACCCCAATGACAACACGACGTATTGCACTGACTATCCTGCTGATACTGGCTCTGAGCTTGGGCGCCGGTTGGGCCAGTTGGCCTTATTTGTTTGAAGAGAATATCGACGAGGCGCGGGTTGCAGCGCTGGAACATGTAGATACGCTGCGCGACGAGCAGCTCAAAGCTGAGATTCGAGAACAGATCAGCTCGCTTTTCTATATGAAGAATCGGGCGCGCTCACTGTCAGACAGATCCTACCGCGCCCGTTATATTGATGACCAAACTGTCATTTTGCGGCAAATCCCAGATCCTCACGAGCAGGCGCGTGCCTGGTTGGAGGGCACTTTTTTTGATAGTCGTCCAGGTGTTGATGATGCTGTCTTGGCGCTCTCTAGCCACTCACCTTTATCAAGGAACTCGGAGCCGCAATTCCCCTATAGCCTTGAGTGGCACTCGGCGACGCTGGACAACGGTCAGGTTCTGGAGGCGACATACGACGTGTCCATCCGCCCTGAAGGAATTGGGCTGCACGCATCGAGATATTCTAATCGTATTGAACTTATATATCCGAAAGATCTGGAGAGCCGACCGGCCCCCGTGACCATGCATGGCGAGGCCAAGTCTGCAATTCCCCACCGCATCATGCTGTTTCGTTTTTCAAAATATGATGCCGGAATCACTCAGCGGGACGGCAATCTCAGCGTTAAACTATTGTCCGTTGGCGAAAACTATGCCGAAATAGAAGTCACCAATCGTCTTTTACCCGCCGAGAGCCTTCCTGACTGGGCACATAAACCCTTCGAGATTCATGCCCAGGACCAAACAAACCGCTATCTGGCGCTACTGGGAAGCATCAAGGTTGATAGGGCAGAAATGCGGCTTTACGAGCGACAGTTACAAGCAGCTTTGCGGCAGAAGTCCTATAGTGAAAGCTTTTTCAATGAGCAGCGCTCCGAACGACTGGCCTTCAAGCGCAATCAGCGCAAGTACTACGGAAAAATCTATTTCAAAGGCCAGGTTGACTCCATCAGTGTCATCGCGCTGGACCTCTCGGAGGTCACTATCTGGGAGCACACATTGGCTGCGCCGGTCTACCAGCTCGAATCCCAAGTCAAGAGTCTGGATCTGCGACGCTACCCAGCCCCCACCATAATTCATGATGCGAGTCTGGAGTCCTATCTGAGCGATTATAATATCAGCGAGGAGGAGCAACGTCAGCGCATCAAACTCTATCAGCACGCAGAATCATCACGCACCGCCTCAATACAGTTCGACAACGGCGCCCCTTTCAACTGGCATGTAGGCGGCAGCAGCAGCAATAGAATTAACTTCTATTCTCGAAACGAATCAGGCGCTCGCGAGCTGATAGAGGGTATCGATAAGTATGCGTTTCGTATCAGCACCCTTAACCAGAACATACGATACAACTTGCCCTCCTTTAGTACCAATCAGCGCCCCGCATTTGCCAGCGGCACTATGCCGCTGGTCCGGCCTGTCGTCAAAAGATTCGAATACGCAGCTGGGCTACTACCCGAACACCTTGAGCTAAAAGACAATGCCCTGCTTATCCGGCTGCTTGGATTTCCTGAAAAGCGATGGCGCTTTTATGCCAAGGATGCAGACGGCAAATATCTGGTCCGGATGTTCGACGCAACACACTTGGGCGATGACAGCAAACCGGTTTACAAGGTCTTGTATTTCTATGGCCAGCCGGCAAGCATCGATGCTTACTTGTTGTCTGCTGTTCACAGGCTGGATTACGACTTTGACATCGAACTCAGAGAACCCGAGTACCCTTGCTATGCTTCTGCAGGCATAAAAATGGGCGGTTGCTTGTAGCTGGCGCGTAAGCTATCGACGAAAATAAAAGTAAGACTTTGCCCAAATAAAATATCAGAAAACGAGATCTGCTGGTCGCCCAGACAATACGAGTCTCTGTAAATCTCGCGCCACAGTGCGGCGAGGCCGTACAGATCTATGAAGGCCGCTTCAAGGATGGCGAACAGACGGGCTTTCCTAGGGTGTCTGGTAGCTACTATGCTGGTATTTTGACAATTCATCTCCTTGATGCAGGGGAGCCGAAAGGTCCGAGGAAACCAATCAACGGAAGAGCCGAGGTCAGATGAAAATATGGGCGTAATGTTCATGTCCCCTAGATGTCCTGCAAGCTTGGGTGGTATGTCTATCGCTGAAAGGCTTGGATGGCAGCCTGCTTGCGGTTATGGGCATCATGATTTATAGCGGTTTCGGTCATCGTCTTCCGGCGAGCCAAGAACCGAGTCCAATTCGGAGGGTGCGGCATGACCCAATTCACCGGCGGTTGCCTCTGTGGCGATGTTCGTCTCACAGCAACTGGACAGCCAAACCGCGTCGGCATCTGTCACTGCCTCTATTGCCGCAAACACCACGGCGCGCTTTTCCACGCCTCGGCTATCTTTCCGGAAGATGCCGTCACCGTAACTGGCGGAACGCACGCATATCAGGAACGCTATTTCTGCCCACGCTGCGGCTCGTCGGTGTTCTCACGCACCGCAAATGAGATAGAAGTGAATCTGGGCTCTCTGGATGCGCCTGACCAACTGCAGCCGACTTATGAGCTGTGGGCCATCCGGCGGGAGGCCTGGTTGCCGGCATTTCCATTTGACGAGCATTATGAGCGGGATCGCTAAAGAGATGGGGAGCAGAGGAGTTTGCCGATTCGTTTACTGACACAGCTAAACGCTGGAGCTTGGCGGTTCGACAAGCGCTGTAGTTGATTCGGGTGAATCTGGCGCAAGGAACTCGGTAGAAGGCCGCCCACCGACGTTATGCTGCACGATACGCGCTGGTCGACCCTGCGCATCCAGCCACACCTGACCAATCCCGGCACCGTTCCAGACGCGCTCCCCGCGGTGCCGCTGGTCTGGCAGGCGCGGGCTTATCTCCAGATCCCGGCGCTGGGTAAACCAGTTCAGCGGCGAGCGAGGTGAGTAGAGCCAGCGGTTCAGCCGATCCAGCCAATCGAGCAAGCGCCGGGGAAACTCATTCTTGATGCCGCTGCTGGTGATCTGCCAGATATGCGGTGTGCGGTCCCGATCGCGCACCTGCACATCGTAGGCAAAGGAATAATGCACATCGCCCGACAGGATCACGTAATTACCCGGCGTGCGGGAGTGACGGAAGATATTGAGCATGACGCTGGCCGAGCCGCGATGGGCCATCCAGTTCTCCGCATCCACGGTCAGGGCATGACCGGCAAAGGCGCAGATCCGCTGGATCACCTCGATCAGCTTGACGCCGAAC
>DXBL01000140.1 GCA_019116555.1 Candidatus Pseudomonas excrementavium | reverse complement strand
CGACAGGCGCAGGTTATCCGGCGTCGGCGGCGTATCGGTATGCAACAGGAAGTGGCAGATGTAGCAATCGCGGTGGTTGACGCCGGCGCGGTGCATGCGCCCGGTCATTTCGGCCACCCGGTGAACCAGGGCATATTTGAGTGCCGGTGGTGGCGGGTCACTTGACCAGTGCCGGCTGAAATCCTCCAGACTGATGGTCGGCGCCAGCTCCTCGGTGATGATGAAGGAGTGGCGGGTGGCGGGATTGGCGCCACGCTCGCCATAGGCCACAGCGGTCATGGTCGGCACCCCGGCACGGGTCAGCGCGTCGATTGCCTGCCATTCCTGATCGGCACCGAGCACGGGCTTCTTCAGGGTGGACCAGTTCTTGAATATCTCACCCCAGCCGACGCCGCGGTGAATCTTGACGAAATAACCCCGCCCGTCGACTTCGGTGCGCAAGGTACGGCGCGCTTCCAGCTCGCGGAACACTTCGCCCTGCAGGTTCTCCACCTCAACGAAGGCATCGCGGCCGGCCCAGAGGGTCTTGAAGGGTTCGCTCAACACCAGTGTCACGCCAGATCTCCCAGAATCACATCAGCAGCCCGCTCCGGCATGCTGTACAGGTCTGCCCCTTCGGCATATTCCAAGGCATTCTGCTGCCACTCCTGCCGGGTCTCCGGGTCATCCAGGATACGCGCCAGCCAGCTGTTCAGGGTGCTCTGTTCGAAGGGCTCAGGCACCACCAGGCCGCAATCAGCCTCTTCGATGTAGTGGGCATAGCCGCAGACAGCCGTAGTAAGAACCGGCAGCCCGGCCACCAGGGCCTCGAGCAGCACGGTGCCGGTATTTTCGTTGTAGGCCGGGTGGATCAACAGATCGGCGCCCAATAGAAAACGCGGCACATCATCACGGCCCTGCAGGATCTGCACCTGTTCGGCTATACCCAGGGAGCGAATCTGCCGCAGGAACGGCGCCTGGTCATCGGCCCCGATAACGATCAGCCGCGTGCGTTTGCGCAGTTCCGCTGGTAAGGCCGCCACGGCCTCCAGGGTACGATCCAGCCCCTTGGTCTTGAAACCGGAGCCGATCTGCATGAGCAGCAGGTCATCATCTCCCAGCTTGAACTCACGGCGAAAGGCAACGCGGATATCCGCCGCATTTTCCGGTGCGCGGCGGTCGGCGGAAATACCCGGCGGCAACAGATGGAAACGCTCGGGAGGGGTGCGGTAATGCTGCATGAACAGCGGTAACTGCACCTCGGATATCATCAGAATCTCGGTGCGCCCTTCGGGTGAGAATACAGCGCGCTCATAGGCGGAGAAATGCCGATAGCGCGGACCAAACTGATAGAACCAGCTGCGCTGACTCTGCGCCTTGTCTTCATAGCAGCCGTCCGCGGCATAGTAGACGTCCAAGCCTGGCATCTTGTTGAAGCCAACCACCCGGTCCACCGGGTCGCGTTTGAGATCAGCCTGGACCTGGGTGACGAACTTCTCGTTGCGACGGTGACTGGTCAGCGCCCGCGCCGTGATCAGGCGAATATCGAAGCCGGCTGGCCGCTCCCCTTCCCAACCCATGGTGTACACCCGAATGGCGTGGCCGCGTTGCTGGCACACCTTGGCGATTCGCAGGAAATCCCGCTGCAGCCCACCGAAGGGGAAGTATTTGTAGAGCAGAAACGCCAGTTGCATCAGGACTCTCGTTGTCTGGGATGGCCAGTGCTTTCCCACCTGCCTGATGAGGACCAGGGTTACGCGGGCATAAAAGCACGGATTCATTTAAGTCGACGAGTTTAGCATAGCTGGCATGGGCGCTGGGGCGGGGGCTAAACGCTTGGCTGGCATTCTGCTGCTCGCTCGCTGGCCGAGATGGTACTCGGCCTTCCCAGCGTTAGTACACTATGGAAGGCCGGGTTCCATCCCGGCCAGCGGTGCAGGCGGCGGCGCTGGTTGAGATGGAAGTCGACGGGGTCGCCATCGGCGTTCCATGGGATTGCGCGGTTCGGCGGGAGACTAACTCCCAGCCAACAACGCTTCCAGCTCCACCATCACCCGCTCCGGTTGCAGCCGGGTAAAGCACAGCGGCAGCTCCTGGCGCAGGTCAAACCGGCGGGCGTCTTCGGGCGTGGGCTCGTACTTGCACTTCTTGCTCATGCAGGGCGCGCAGGGGAAGTCGCTGGCGAGGTGGGTCTGGACGGCGCCATAAGCTCCGGTGAAGCCTGGGTTGGTCGGACCGAACAGGGAGACGGTAGGCACATCCAGCGCGGCGGCCAAATGACCGAGCCCGGTATCCACCGCCACGCAGGCACGGGCACCGGCCAGGATGTTGGCCATGCCGGCCAGCGGCAACCGGGGCAGCACCTGCACTCCGGCGATACCGGCCGCAATGCGCTCGGCGCGGGCTTTCTCCGCGTCATTGCCCCAGGGTAGCTTGACCTGCATGCCCCGCTCCACCGCCAGCTCCGCCAACTGCTTCCAGTACAGCTCGGGCCAGTGCTTGGTAACCCAGGTGGTGCCATGCAGCAAGACCACATAGTCTTCGCCGGCATATTCGCTGGCCAGGTAGGCACGGTTCAGCCCGTAATGCCCGGTATGCGGCGGCACCTGATACCCCAGCGCCTGGGCAAACAGCTGGCGGACCCGCTCGACCGCATGCTGGCCCCAGGGCGCATTGATGGGCCGATCATATAGCCGGCTGGCCAGCGGCTCGCGGGCCGAATCACGATCCAGACCGGCTACCGGCGCCTTGATACCCACCGTCAGCAGCGCACTTTTCAGCAAGCCCTGGGCATCGATGACCAGATCGTAATGGCGGCCTTTCAGGCGTCGCCGGAAGCGCTGCCATTCACCGGTGCGTAACGTCTTCAGCGGACTCTTGCGCCAGCGACGGATGGCCACTGGAATCACCTCGGCCACCGCGGGATGCCACAGCGGAATCTCCGCGAAGTTCTCCTCCACTACCCAGTCGAAACTGATACCCGGCAGCGCAGCCTGGGCATCGGTCAGCGCCGGCAGGGTATGAATCACGTCCCCCATGGAGGACGTCTTGATCAGCAAAACACGCATGCCGGTCACAACTGCGGGTCGGGCAAGGGATCACCCACCAGGCGATCCAGGGCTTCGATCACTCGCTGCGGTTCGAGATCCCGCAGGCAGTTATAATGACCGAAACGGCAGGTACGATCGAAGCAGGGGCTGCAGTCCAAACCCAGCCGTACCACTTCGACCTGCTCGGCCAGCGGCGGGGTGAAATCCGGCGAGGTGGAACCGTACACCGATACCAGCGGCCGATTCAGCGCCGCCGCCACGTGCATCAGGCCGGAATCGTTGCTGACCACGGCGGTGGCGCAGGACATGAGGTCGATTGCCTCGGCCAGGCTGGTTTCCCCGGCCAGGTTGCTGGACTCTTCACGCAGTCCGGGAATGAGTCGATCACGGATCAGCTCGCCGCCCGGATGATCATTCTTCGAGCCGAACAGCCAGACCTGCCAGCCCTGACGGATCTTGTGGTCCGCCACAGCTGCATAATGCTCAGCTGGCCAACGCTTGGCCTCGCCGAATTCGGCACCCGGACAGAGCGCCAGCACCGGGCGGTCCAGCTCCAGGCCGAAGCGCACCAGTGCCGCTTCCCGGCTGGCCGGGTCGATCTGCAGTGTCGGTCTCGGGTAGGGCCGTGCGAGTTGGTGATCGGGCTCCCAGGCCAGGGCCATGAACCGCTCGATCATCAGCGGATAGGCGTCCTTGTCCAGCACCCGTAGATCGTTCAACAGGCCGTAACGCATTTCCCCCCGCCACCCGGTGCGCTTGGGAATGCCGGCAAAGAACGGCACCAGCGCCGATTTCAGGGAATTGGGCAACAGGATGGCCTGGTCATACTGACCGGCCAGGCTTTTGCCGATACGCCGGCGGCTGGCGATATCCAATACACCGTGGCCCAGCGGAAAGCTCAGGGCCTGGTTGACCTCGGGCATGCGCTCGAGGATTGGCCGGCTCCAGTCAGGCGCCAGCACATCGATAAGGCAGTCGGGGCCGTGACGCAGCTTCAGGCAGGCAAACAGCGTCTGCGCCATGACCATGTCGCCAACCCAACTGGGACCAACAATCAGAATTCTCATAAGCTTGAGGCTCGAAGCCGGAGGCTGGTACTGAGTGTCGCAGCCAAGTGACACCCAGCTCCAGCCTGCCGCTTCAGCTTACTTCACCAGCGTCAGCCATTCATTGCGCGCCGGAATCCGGCCATTGACCAGGTCGAAGTAGGCCTTCTGCAGCTTCTCGGTGACCGGGCCACGGCGGCCGATACCGATCTGACGGTTGTCCACTTCGCGGATCGGGGTGACTTCAGCGGCGGTGCCGGTGAAGAAGGCTTCGTCGGCGATATAGACTTCGTCGCGGGTGATGCGCTTCTCGATCACCTTGATGCCCATTTCCTCGGCCAGGCTCAGCACGGTACCGCGGGTAATGCCGTTCAGGCAGGCGGTAACTTCCGGGGTGTAGATAACGCCATCCTTGACGATGAACACGTTCTCACCGGAGCCTTCAGCCACGTAACCTTCCGGGTCGAGCAGCAGTGCCTCGTCGGCGCCAGCGGAAACGGCTTCCTGCAGGGCCAGCATGGAGTTCATGTAGGCGCCGCTGGACTTGGCGCGGGTCATGGTGATGTTGACGTGGTGACGGGTAAAGGAACTGGTGCGGATGCGGATGCCCTGCTCCAGTGCTTCGTCACCCATGTAGGCGCCCCAGTACCAGGCGGCGACGGCCACGTGCACCTTGAGGTTATCGGCACGGATACCCATACCTTCGGAACCGTAGAACACCAGCGGGCGGATGTAGGCGGTGTCCAGGTTGTTCTCGCGTACGGCAGCGCGGCACGCTTCGTTGATCTGTTCCTTGGTGAAGGGAATCTTCATGCCCATGATGTGGGCGGAGTCGAACAGACGGTCGGTGTGCGCCTGCAGACGGAAGATGGCAGTGCCCTGGTCGGTATTGTAGGCACGGACACCCTCGAATACGCCCATGCCATAGTGCAGCGAGTGGGTCAGGACGTGGACGTTGGCGTCGCGCCACGGAACCATTTGACCATCAAACCAGATAACACCATCACGATCAGCCATCGACATAACAGCCAGCTCCATTCATATATCTATCTAGGGTTCAGGATTGCGCATCCGCATCTGCCGGCAGGCCCGGCGGAGCTATCCTATCGTTTTCTGGCCTGGTCATGCCTGCCGCATTGTTCGAATGTGATGTCATTCAGGCACCCGCGGCGTCTGGCAGCCATTGCCGCCAGAGTCGGATGATGTCATGTCGGTAGTCATGAAACTGGTCGCCAGGTGTTTTCCCCGGCTGCTTCTGCAAAGCCAGGCGATGGGCTGCTGCGCGGTAGGCCTTGTAAGCCTCCTGCAACCGCTGAACGTCCTCACCGACGATCAAGCCGGCGTCACGCAGCCCGTCCAATATTCTGATGTTATCCGTGAAACGCAATAATTCGGGGTACCGGCACGACCAGGCCAGAACCGCATATTGCACCATAAATTCGATATCAACGATACCTCCCGCGTCCTGCTTGAGATCAAACAGCGTCTCAGCGGTGAAGGCAGCGGAGTCGAAGCCGCCGTGGGTGGCTTGCGTAGCGAGGTTGTCGCGCATTTTCTGGCGCATGCTCAACACGTCCTGGCGCAATTTTTCCTCTTCCCGCTCACGCCCCAGCACATCGGCGCGCAGGCGGATGAACTTCTCTCCCAGCCGCGGGCAACCGGCCAGTGGCCGTGCCCGAACCAGGGCCTGGTGTTCCCAGGTCCAGGCTTGCTCATGCTGGTAGCGGGCAAAGGCATCCAGCGAGGTCACCAGCAGGCCAGCGTCGCCCGAGGGTCGCAGACGCATGTCCACATCGTAAAGGGCGCCGGAGTTGGTCTGGGCGGTGAGGATGTGAATGATGCGCTGGCCCAGGCGAGTATAGAAGCGGCCACCATCCAGCGGCCGCGGCCCGTCGGTTTCCGCATCGGTATCGCCATCGTGGATGAACACGAGGTCCAGATCGGAGCTGTGCGCCAGCTCGATACCGCCCACCTTGCCGTAACCGACAATGACGAAATCCAGCTCGCAGGGGCTGCCATCATGGCGCCGCGGCACCCCGTGACGCCGCACCATATCGCTCCAGGCCAGCTCCAGCACCTGTTGCAGGATGGCTTCGGCAATCCAGGTCAGATAATCACTGACTTTCATTAGCGGTAGGCTCCCGGCAATCTCCGAGGCCACCACGCGCAGGCCGTGAGCGCGCTTGAAATAGCGCAGCACCTCCATCTGCTGTTCCAGATCATCCTCGGGCATGCGCACCAGTTCCTGCCGCAGCTCATCCACCAGTTCGGCGATCTCCGGCGGGCGATACAGGCGCCCGGAATTCAATAGCTCATCCAGCACCACCGGATAGCGGGCAATCTGCTCGGCGATCAGCGGGCTGGCGGAACAGAGCACCAACAGCTCGTGCAGCGCACCGGGGTTTTCCGTCAGCAGCACCAGATAGGCCGAACGCCGCGCCACCGCCTCGACCAGCGGCATCACCCGTTCCAGCGCCAGATCGGGGTTCTCCTGCTCGCAGGCCATGCCCAGCAGCCGCGGCATGAAGATATCCAGCCGCTCGCGGCTCATGCGCTGCATGGCCCGCACCCGCGCGGAGCCCATCAGGTTGCGCAACAGATCCCAGGCCCGCCCGGGGTCCTGAAAGCCGCCCTCGGCCAGTTGCTGCTGCGCTTGCTCGGCCTCATGCAGATCGGCCCACAGCAGCATCCACTCCTCATAGTCGAGCTGCGGCTGGTCTTCATCTTCATCGGGATCGGCGATCACGCCGGCAAAATGCCGCGCCACCTTGCTGCGCTGCAGATCCAGCTGGGCACGGTACTCGTCCCAGGACTCGAAACCCATGACCCACGCCACCCGGGCCTGGGCCAAAGCATCGGTGGGCAGCATCTGGGTCTGGCGGTCGTCGATGGCCTGCAGCGCATGCTCGGTATCACGCAGGAACAGGTAGGCGCCCTTGAGCTCATCCACCGCGGCGTCGGGCAGATAGACATTGGTCGCCAGCACATCCAGCACCGGCAGGATCGGCCGCTGCTGCAGACTGCGGTCGCGTCCACCGTGGATCAGCTGGAACGCCTGGCCGATGAACTCCACCTCGCGGATCCCACCGGCACCGAGTTTGACGTTGTCTTCCAACCCCTTGCGCTGCACTTCGCGCTGGATCATCTGCTTGAGGTTGCGCAGCGCCTCGATGGCGGCAAAATCCAGGTAGCGCCGGTAGACGAAGGGCTTGAGCATGGATAACAGTTCGGCGCCCGCCTGCTGGTCGCCTGCCACCACCCGCGCCTTGATCATGGCGTAACGTTCCCAGTCGCGCCCCTGGCTCTGATAATACTGCTCCAGGGCGTTGAAGCTGAATACCAGCGCGCCGCTATCGCCATAGGGGCGCAGCCGCATGTCCACCCGGAACACGAAGCCGTCGACGGTAACTTCATCGAGCAGCTTGATCAGGCGCTGGCCGACGCGGGTGAAGAATTCCTGATTGGACAGGCTGCGCCGACCGCCCTGGGTTTCACCCGAACTCGGGTAGGCGAAAATCAGATCGATATCCGAGGACAGGTTCAGTTCGTGGGCGCCCAGCTTGCCCATGCCCAGCACCACCAGATGCTGTTCTTCACCGGCATGGTTGCAGGGAGTGCCCATGCTGTCAGTCATATGCCGGTAGAGCCAGCGGTAACCCTGCTCCAGACAGACATCGGCCATGTCGGACAGATCCTGGGTGGTCTCCATTGTCGAAGCGTGGCGCAGCAGATCCCGCCAGATGATGCGCACCTGATACTGCTGACGGAAGCGCCGCAGCAGGCGGGCCAATTCATCCTCGGTCGTGACCGACGACAGCGCATCAGCCAGCAGCTCGACCATTTCGCCCGGTGCCAGGGACCGCCAGAGGCGCTGATCCTCGACCAGACGCCAGGCCATATGCGGATCGCGACGCAGCTGCTCGGCGACGAAATCGCTGCCCACCAGCACTTGTTGCAGTTCGGCCATGAAAGCGTCACCGAGCTGCGGCAGACTGGATTCCAGCCCGGCCTGCCGCACGGCAAGCTGCCATTGTGTCAGGTGGTGATCCACCAGCCGCTGCAGGCTGGCAGGCAAGGTGGCCGGCAATGAAAGAGACATGGTCTATCCTGAATACATCCGAGGGATGCAGATTGCCACGCCCGGCGCGCATGGAAAAGAGCACAGCGAAAAAACCCGGGCCACCGATGTAGTTTCACTACAGAATCTCTTGTGACCGGATAGTTTTTTTATTCATTTTGTAGTAAAACTACACATACCGTTGACCATTGCGTGTCCGAGTCCCTCACCCCGCTCCGGCAATGCAATCGTTTTTCCACCATGGGACCCACAAGGTCTGGAGAACAATATGAAGCATGATGATATCGATCCACTCGAAACCCAGGAATGGCTCGATGCCCTGGAATCCGTTCTCGATGCCGAGGGCGAAGACCGGGCGGCATATCTGATCAAGCGCATGGGCGAACTGGCCAGCCGCACCGGCACCCAACTGCCCTACGCCATCACCACCCCCTATCGCAACACCATCCCGGTGACCCACGAAGCGGCCATGCCCGGCGACCTGTTCATGGAGCGTCGTATCCGCTCCATGGTGCGCTGGAATGCCCTGGCCATGGTCATGCGTGCCAACCTGCAGGACCCGGACCTGGGTGGTCACATTTCCACCTTCGCCTCCAGCGCCACGCTGTATGACATCGGCTTCAATTACTTTTTCAAGGCCCCGACCGAGGAACACGGCGGAGACCTGGTGTTCTACCAGGGTCACGCCTCACCGGGTATCTATGCCCGCGCGTTCCTGGAAGGCCGCATCAGCGAAGAGCAGATGACCAACTACCGCCAGGAAGTGGACGGCAACGGCCTGCCCTCCTACCCGCACCCCTGGCTGATGCCCGATTTCTGGCAATTCCCCACGGTATCCATGGGTCTGGGTCCGATCCAGGCGATCTACCAAGCGCGCTTCATGAAGTACCTGGAAAGCCGCGGCTTCATCGAGCCGGGCAAGCAGAAGGTCTGGTGCTTCCTGGGTGATGGCGAGTGTGACGAGCCCGAATCCCTGGGTGCCATCTCCCTGGCCGGTCGCGAGAAGCTCGACAACCTGATCTTCGTCATCAACTGCAACCTGCAGCGCCTCGATGGCCCGGTTCGCGGTAACGGCAAGATCATCCAGGAGCTGGAAGGCAACTTCCGCGGTGCCGACTGGAACGTGATCAAGGTCATCTGGGGTCGCCTGTGGGATCCGCTGCTGGCCCGCGACCATGACGGTCTGCTGCAGCAGCGTATGGAAGACGCTGTCGATGGCGACTACCAGAACTACAAGGCCAACGATGGCGCCTATGTACGCGAACATTTCTTCGGGGCCCGCCCGGAACTGAAGAAGATGGTCGAGAACATGTCCGACGAGGAGATCTGGAAGCTCAACCGTGGCGGCCACGACCCCTACAAGGTCTATGCGGCCTACCATGCGGCCAGCAACCACAAGGGTCAGCCGAGCGTCATCCTGGCCAAAACCATCAAAGGCTACGGCACCGGCGCCAGCCAGGGCCAGAACATTGCCCACAACACCAAGAAGGTCGATACCGAGAGCCTGCGCAAATTCCGCGACGCCTTCGGCATCCCGATCAGCGACGATCAGCTGGAGCACCTGCCCTTCTACCGTCCCGAGGAAGGCAGCCCCGAGTACAAGTACCTGCACTCGCGCCGCGAAGCCCTGGGCGGTTACACCCCGCAGCGCCGCGTCAGCAGCACGCCGATCCCAGTTCCGCCGCTGGAGACCCTCAAGTCGATCCTCGACGGTACCGGCGAGCGCGAAATCTCCACCACCATGGCCTTCGTGCGCATCCTCGCGCAAATGCTGAAGGACAAGGAGCTGGGTCAGCGCATCGTGCCCATCGTCCCCGACGAAGCCCGTACCTTCGGTATGGAAGGCATGTTCCGCCAACTGGGCATCTACTCCTCGGTCGGCCAGCTGTATGAGCCGGTGGACAAGGACCAGGTGATGTTCTACCGCGAGGACAAGAAAGGCCAGATCCTCAACGAAGGCATCAACGAGGCCGGCGCCATGTCCAGCTGGATCGCCGCCGCCACCGCCTACAGCACCTACAACCAGCCGATGCTGCCGTTCTACATCTTCTATTCGATGTTCGGCTTCCAGCGTATCGGCGACCTGGCCTGGGCCGCCGGCGACAGCCGCGCCAAGGGCTTCCTGATCGGCGGCACCGCTGGTCGCACCACCCTGAACGGTGAAGGTCTGCAGCACGAGGACGGTCACAGCCATATCCTGGCCTCGACCATCCCCAACTGCCGCACCTACGATCCCACCTACGGCTACGAGCTGGCGGTGATCATCCGTGAAGGCTCGCGCCGGATGATGGAAGAGCAGGAAAACATCTTCTATTACCTGACCGTGATGAACGAAGCCTACGCCCAGCCGGCCATGCCCGAAGGCGTGGAAGAAGGCATCATCCGCGGCATGTATCTGTTGGACGAAGCCAAGGAAAAAGGCAAGCAGCACGTGCAACTGATGGGTAGCGGTACCATTTTGCGCGAAGTGCGCGAAGCAGCGGATATCCTGCAGAAGAACTACGGCATCAGCGCCGACATCTGGAGCGTCACCAGCTTCAACGAACTGCGCCGTGACGGCCTGGACGTGGAACGCTGGAACCGCCTGCATCCGACTGATGCACCGCGCCTGACCTACGTCGAGCAGAACCTGGCCGAGCGCAGCGGACCGGTCATCGCCGCCACCGACTACATGAAGCTGTATGCCGAGCAGATCCGCCAGTGGGTACCGGGCAACTTCAAGGCGCTGGGCACTGACGGCTTCGGCCGCAGCGACACCCGTCGCAAGCTGCGCGACTTCTTCGAGGTCGACCGCCGCTGGATCGTCTACACCGCCCTGTCGGCGCTGGTGGAGAATGGCGAACTGCAGCCCGAGGTACTGATCGAGGCCCAGGCCACTTTCGGTCTGGACCCGAACAAAACCAACCCGCTGAACTGCTGAGGAGAGCTGCCATGAGTGAAGTGATCAAGGTACCCGACATCGGCGGCGAAGGCGAAGTCATTGAAATCCTGGTTCAGGTCGGCGACCGCGTCGAAGTGGAACAGAGCCTGGTGACCCTGGAGTCGGACAAGGCCAGCATGGAGCTGCCCAGCCCCAAGGCCGGTGTCATCAAGGCCATCAAGGTGAAGCTGGGTGACAGTTTGTCCGAAGGTGACGAGCTGATCGAACTGGACATAGAGGGCGGCGAGCAAGCCGCCGAAGAGCAGTCCGAGGAAGAAGCCAAAGCCGAACAGCCGGCCAAGCAGGAGGCTGCAGCCTCTGCTCCGGCAGAAAAACCGGCGCCGAAGAAATCCGGCAGCAGCGTGCAGTCCTTCACTATCCCCGATATCGGTGATGGCACAGCGCGCGTGATCGAGCTGATGGTGCAGGTCGGCGACAAGGTCGAGGCCGAACAGAGCCTGCTGACCCTGGAATCCGACAAGGCCAGCATGGAGATTCCCGCACCGGCCGCCGGCGTCATCGAGTCCATCGAGGTCAAGTTGGATCAGGAAGTGAAAACCGGCGACCTGATGATGCATATCCGGGTCGAAGGCGAAGCTGACGAAGCCGAAGCAGCCGAGGAGCCGGCTCAGCAGCAAGCGGAGGCGGCCCCTGCCCCTGAGCAGAAGCCGGCACCGAAGAAAGCCGAGAGCAGCGTGCAATCGTTCAATATCCCCGATATTGGCGACGGTAGCGCGCGGGTCATCGAGCTGATGGTGCAGGTGGG
The DNA here is from genome assembly GCA_019116555.1 of Candidatus Pseudomonas excrementavium. Taxonomy (GTDB): domain Bacteria; phylum Pseudomonadota; class Gammaproteobacteria; order Pseudomonadales; family Pseudomonadaceae; genus Halopseudomonas; species Halopseudomonas excrementavium. The sequence goes on along the minus strand of DXBL01000140.1, from coordinate 237 downwards.
TGACAAGGTCGAGGCCGAACAGAGCCTGCTGACCCTGGAGTCCGACAAGGCCAGCATGGAAATTCCCGCACCGGCCGCCGGCGTGATCGAAGCCATCGAGGTGAAACTCGAGCAGGAAGTGCACACCGGCGACCTGATGCTGCGCATGCGGGTCGAAGGGGAAGCTGAGGAAGCCGAACCGGCTCCTGCGGCATCCCAGGAAACGAAGCAGGAAACTGCCGCAGCGCCGGCCAAGGC
>DXBL01000012.1 GCA_019116555.1 Candidatus Pseudomonas excrementavium | reverse complement strand
CTGCTGGGTGATCTCGATATCGGTATTGGCGGTGGTGATGCGGAAGTCCGCCGGCACCGGCTTGAGATAGCCGATGGAGGTGAGGAATTCGCGGTACGCGGCCATGTCGCGGATCGGGCCGGGGTTGGCGCGGTGCCACTGGTCCAGCTCGAGCTGCAGGCGGTCGCGTTCGGCCAGCAGGGCGCGGTTTTTCGGGGCCAGGTCATGGACCAGCTCGCTGAAACCAGCCCAGAATGCGGCAGCATCCACACCGGTGCCCGGCAGTGCCTGCTGTTCGATGAATTGATGCAGGGCCGGATCTATCTGCAGGCCCTGGATATCCTTGCGTTGAGTCATGTCAGGATTCCTCTTCGGATTACAGTGCGGCGATGCCGGCTTTGGCGACCTGGGCATCCTGGTCGGGCTTGACGCCGGACACGCCGATGGCAGCAACAACCTGGCCTTCGACCTTCAGCGGCACGCCGCCTTCGAGCAGGCCGGTGACTTCCGGGGCGGACAGGAACGCGGTGCGGCCGCCGTTGATCATGGCTTCGAATTCGCTGGTGTCGCGGCGACCCAGGGCAGCGCTGCGGGCTTTCTGCGGCGCGATGTAGGAAGCGATCGGCGCGCAGCCATCCATCCGGCGCATGGCCAGGATGTGGCCGCCGTCATCGACCACGGCGACAGTGACCTTCCATTCATTCTGGTCCGCTTCAGCGAAGGCAGCGTCGATCATGCGATTGGCTTCTTCGAGGGTCAGTACGGGTTTGCTCAGCATCTTGTTATCTCCTGGAGGTCAGTTGAGTGCGTCTTCGACGACTTCGATCCAATGGCGCACGGGGGTTCGGTTGGCCGAGCCCAGATGGGTCTGGCAGCCGATGTTGGCGGTAACGATGGTATCGGGTTTGCCGGCTTCCAGCGCATTCAGCTTGTTATCGCGCAACTGCTTGGCCAGCACCGGCTGGGTAATAGAGTAGCTGCCAGCCGAGCCACAGCACAGGTGGCTGTCGGCGACCGGGGTCAGGCTGAAGCCGAGTTTGCGCAGCACCGGCTCAACGCGCCCGCCCAGTTTCTGGGCGTGCTGCAGGGTGCAGGGGCAGTGGAAGGCCAGCTTCTGGCTGGTCTTGGCCTGCAGCGGCTGCAGATCTTCTTTTTCCAGTACCTCGACCAGGTCCAGCGCCAGGGCGCTGACCCTGGCCGCCTTCTCGGCATAGGCCGGGTCATCGCGCAGCAGGTGGGCATATTCCTTGACGAAGGCGCCGCAGCCGCTGGCGGTCTGGATGATCGCCTCGGCGCCATTCTCCACGGCTGGCCACCAGGCGTCGATATTGCGCCGGGCGCGATCCAGCCCGGCCTGCTGGGCGTCCAGATGGTAATCCACTGCGCCACAGCAGCCGGCCTCGCTGATCGGCTTGATCGAGATGCCCAGCCGGTCCAGCACCCGCGCGGTGGCGGCATTGGTGTTGGGCGACAGGCCCTGCTGGGCGCAGCCTTCGAGAATCAGCACATGGCGAGCATGGCGCGGCGCTGGCCGGGGCTTGGCCGGTGTGATATTCCCTGGGATCTTGTCCTTGACCGCCGCGGGCATGAAGGTACGCACCACCTGGCCAGCCTTGAGCAACGGATTGAAGATCACCGGGTTGGGTACCACGGTACGCAGCGCCGAGCGCAACATGCGCTGCTGCAGCGGGCGTTCGATCTCGCTGGCCATGGCTTCACGGCCGATGTCCAGCAGGTTGTGGTACTTCACCCCGGACGGGCAGGTGGTTTCACAGTTGCGGCAGCTCAGGCACTGGTCCAGGTGCAGCTGGGTTTCCCGGGTGGTGGCTTCGCCTTCGAGAAACGCCTTGATCAGGTAGATGCGTCCGCGGGGACCATCGCGCTCGTCGCCGAGCAACTGATAGGTCGGGCAGGTGGCATTGCAGAAGCCGCAGTGCACGCAGGAGCGCAGAATGCTTTCCGCCTCTTCGGCGCGCGGCAGTTTGCGCGCCTGTTCGGTGAGATTGGTTTGCATGGTGTTACCTCTTCAGTCTCAGAGCCCGGGATACATCCGGCCGGGGTTGAACAGGCCCTGAGGATCGAGCTGCTTTTTCAGTTGGCGGTGATAGCGTTGCAGCAGCGGCGCCAGCGGCTGGAACGGACTATCGGTGACGCCGGCGCGGTAGCAGGTGGCATGCCCGCCATGACGACTGGCCAGCGCCTGGATATCGTCGGCCGCGGCGTCGCTTTTCAGCCAGCGCTGGGCACCGGCCCAGTCCAGCAGGCTGGCACCGGGCAGCTCCAGTTCCGGGGTCAGCGGCGGCAGCGACAGGCGCCACAGCGGCCGTGGGTCCTGGAAGAAGTCCAGCTGCTGTTCATTGAGCTGAGCCCAGAAGCCGGCATCCAGCTCTTCACCGCCGATGCGATCAGCCGCCGAGCGCACTGAGCCCACGCCGCCTTCCAGGCGCAGGTGCAGATGGCCATCCAGATAGCTGGCAGCGGTGATCGGAATCGGCTGCTGGCCCCATTCGGCGAGCTTCAGCAGGGCCTTTTCTACCGGCAGCTCCAGGCGCAGGTGATGGCTGCTGACCGGCTTGGGCAGCACTTTCATGGACACCTCGGTAATCACCCCGAGCTGGCCGAAACTGGCCGCCATCAGGCGGGACAGGTCGTAACCCGCCACGTTCTTCATGACTTCGCCACCAAAACGCAGCAGTTTGCCATGACCGGTGATGACCCGGGTGCCGAGCACCAGGTCGCGCACTGCACCGGACCAGGGCCGGCGCGGGCCGGACAGGCCGGCAGCGACCATGCCGCCCACCGTTGCCTGGCCGTTGAAGGTAGGCGGCTCGCAGGTCAGCGTCTGGCCCTGTTCGTCCAGGGCGGCGAGCAGCTCGACCAGCGGGGTGCCGCTGCGTACGGTCACCACCAGTTCGGTGGGGTCGTAGTTGACGATACCGCTGTGCCCGCGCGTATCGAGCACCTGACCTTCGACCGGACGGCCGAGAAAAGCCTTGCTGTTGGCACCCTGGATCGCCAGGGGCGTGTTGCCGTGCAGGGCATCGAGCACCTGCTGCTGCAGTTGCTGTTCACTGGCTGACGCGGCGCGTTCGCCAGGGCGATGGGCGTGTTCGTGTTGGGCCGACATCAGAAGCGCTCCAGTTCAGGGAAGGGCAGCTCGCCATTATGGATATGCATAGCACCGAATTCGGCGCAGCGGTTCAGCGTGGGGATGTTCTTGCCCGGATTGAGCAGCCCATCGGGATCGAACGCCGCCTTCACTGCATGGAAGGTCAGCAGCTCGTCATCGTTGAACTGTGAGCACATCTGGTTGATCTTCTCCCGGCCGACACCATGTTCGCCGGTGATCGAGCCACCCACGGCAACGCACAGCTCGAGGATCTTGCCGCCAACCGCTTCGGCGCGCTCCAGCTCCCCTTCCTGGTTGGCATCGAACAGGATCAATGGGTGCATGTTGCCGTCACCGGCATGGAACACGTTGGCCACGCGCAGGCCGTACTCGGCGGACAGATCGGCAATGCCCTGCAGCACCTTGGGCAGCTCGCGGCGCGGGATGGTGCCGTCCATGCAATAGTAGTCAGGCGAAATACGGCCCACCGCCGGGAAGGCGTTTTTGCGCCCAGCCCAGAACAGCGCGCGTTCGGCGTCATCCTTGGCCTGGCTGATGGCGGTCGCGCCGCTGTTCTCCAGCACTTCGCGAACGCGGTCGCACTCGTCGGCGACGTCGGCTTCCACGCCATCGAGTTCGCACAGCAGGATGGCCTCGGCCTCGACCGGGTAGCCGGCGTGGATGAAGTCCTCGGCGGCGCGGATCGCCAGGTTGTCCATCATTTCCAGGCCACCGGGGATGATACCGGCGGAAATGATATCGCCCACGGCCTTGCCGGCCTTGCCCACGTCATCGAAGCTGGCCATCAATACCTTGGCCACCTGGGGACGGGGCAGGAGTTTGACGGTGACCTCGACAACGATACCGAGCATGCCTTCGGAACCGGTGAACAATGCCATCAGGTCGAAGCCGGGGCTGTCCAGCGCATCGGAGCCGAGCGTCATGCGCTCGCCCTCGACGGTGACAATCTCCACCTTCAGCAGGTTGTGTACGGTCAGGCCGTATTTCAGGCAATGCACACCGCCGGCATTCTCGGCCACGTTGCCGCCGATCGAACAGGCGATCTGCGACGACGGATCGGGGGCGTAGTACAGGTCAAAGGGGGCTGCCGCCTCGGAGATCGCCAGGTTGCGCACGCCGGGTTGCACCCGGGCGAAGCGGCCCTCGGGATTGACTTCGAGAATGGTCTTCAAACGGGCCAGCACCAGCAGCACGCCGCCTTCCAGCGGCAGGGCGCCGCCGGACAGACCGGTACCGGCGCCGCGGGCGACAACCGGGACCTGGCGTTGATGGCAGATCTTCATGAAGGTCTGGATCTGCTCAACGGTCTCGGGAATCACCACCAGCAGCGGCATGACACGGTAGGCCGACAGCCCATCGCATTCATAGGGCTGGAGGTCTTCACGCTCGTGCAGTACTTCCAGATCAGGCAGTGTCTGGCGCAGCTCGCTGATCAGTCCCGCCTTGTCCACGGAAGGCAGCGGGCCGTCGAGCTTTTCATCATAGAGAAGGTTCACGGATATCACCTGTTTGCTATCGAGGGTCTTTGGACCAGCTTATGGCCTCGAATACTGCTGCTTTGGGCAGCTGACGTCCAGCCTAAAACCATCTGGTATGACCAGTTTGTTGCGCTCATATTGCAGATTTTGTGTGCCAAAGCATGTGATATACAGGTATTCACAAAAATATAGTGGATTTGTAAACGCGCCATCTTTATTCTGGTATGACCAGTTTTCCAAGAAGGGTGAGGTCATGGTTGAGAGTGCTTCGGAGCGTCGTCAGGTTGGCGATGTGGTTGCTGATCGCATCGAGAAGCTGATCGC
>DXBL01000139.1 GCA_019116555.1 Candidatus Pseudomonas excrementavium | reverse complement strand
GTATTTCTCATGGGCCCGGCGCTCGGTGCTGTGTTCGGCCTGGGTATGGGTGGCTGGATTGCTGATATGTACGGCTGGCGCTGGGCGTTCATTCTTATCGGTGCGCCGGGTGTACTGCTGGGTTTGCTGCTGGCCTTCACCGTGCGTGCGCCAAAACACCAGATGCCGTCCGCAATGGAGGCTCAGGAAAGCTTTGTGAAAACCTTCCTGTCGCTGGCCAATACCCCTTCCTATGCCTTGATCGTGGCAGCCGGCAGTATGGCGGCGATCGCCGGCTACGCGGTCGGCACCTGGGCACCGAGCTTCCTGATCCGTTCCCACGGTCTGAGTCTAACCGAAGCCGGTGCGCTGCTGGGCGTGGGTGGCGGCCTGATGTCGGTGATCGGCACCCTGACCTGCGGCTGGACCACCGATCGCCTGGTACGCCGCGACAGCGGCTGGCAGCTGGGTACTGCGCTGCTCGGCACGGCAATGAGCATCCCCTTCGGCCTGCTGTTCTTCCTGTGGCCGGCCGGCTCGGTATTCAGCCTGGGCGAGATGAGCGTACCCATGCCCTTCCTGCTGTACCTGGGCTTTGCATTCTTCGGTGTCTGGTGGTCAGTCCCCTGCTTCGGTGCCATGACCCATCTGTTTCCGGCCTCCAAGCTGGCCCAGGGCACCGCCATGTTCCTGATGGGCGTGACCCTGTTCGGTGTCGGCCTCGGCCCGCTGGTGGTCGGTGTACTCAGTGATTTCTTTGAACAGGCCATTGGCGCCGAGGCCCTGCGCTACGCCATGGCCAGCACCATGGTCATCCTGGTGCTTCCCTGCCTGAGCCTGGCTCTGGCAATCCCCCGCTATCGTCGGCAGGTATCCGGTCCCGACCTGCCCACCGCATCCCCCTCTGCTTGAAGGAGTCTGAATCATGAGAAATACCCCCAACGCCGACCTGCCACTGCCCACGGGCTGTCATGTCACCCTGGACAACGGCCTGAGTCTGCACTACCTGGATATCGGCAGCGGCCCGGTAGTCGTCTGGCTGCATGGCAGCGGCCCCGGCGCCAGCGGTTTCAGCAACTTCAAGGGCAACTATCCGGTATTCGAGAAAGCCGGCTATCGCAATATCGTGCTGGACCTGCCGGGTTTCGGCCGTTCCGACAAGCCGGATAGCGTGAACTACGATCTGGATTTCTTCGTCAGTTGCCTGGGTGGTTTTCTCGACAAGGCCGGCATCGATCGCTGCACCTTGCTCGGCAACTCACTGGGCGGTGCCATCGCCCTGGGCGCGGCGCTGGCCTATCCCGAGCGGGTGGAAAAGCTGATCCTCATGGCCCCCGGCGGCGTGGAAGAACGCGAGACCTACTTCCAGATGCCCGGCATCGTGCGCATGGTCGAGGTATTCGGCCAGGGCCCGATGGGCGTCGAGGAAATGCGCCATGTCATGAGCCTGCAACTGTTCGACGCCAGCCAGTTGGATGAGAACCTGCTCAAGGAGCGCGCCGCGGTGGCGGTCACCCAGCCAGCCAACCTGTTTTCCACCATGCTGGTGCCGAACATGACCGAGCGCCTGGGCGAGATCCGTGTGCCGATCCTCGGCTTCTGGGGCACCGACGACCTGTTCAACCCGCCGGCCGGCGCCCTGAAAATTCTCGAGCGCAGCCCCCATGTCCGCTTCATCATGCTCAACCGCTGCGGTCATTGGGTGCAGGTCGAACACCAAGCGCTGTTCAACCGCGAATGCATCACCTTCCTCAACGACGAGTGACAATCATGGCCGGGCAACAAGATTGCCCGGCCTTCGAGGTCTATCCCCATGAATAATTCCCACCTGCTGCAGCCGGGCCGGATCGGCAAGCTGCAGCTGCGCAACCGCATCATCATGGCCCCCATGGGCTCCAACTTCGCCGAATCGGATGGCACCTGCGGTGAGCGCATCCAGGCCTATTATGAAGCGCGCGCCGCCGGTGGCGCCGGCCTGCTGATCATGGGCGTGGGCGCCATCGCCTTTCCCGCCGGCACCGCCGAGCCCTACCAGGTCGGCCTGTCGGACGATCGCTTCCTGCCGGGCCTCAGCCAACTGGTAGAACGGGTTCACAAACACGGCGCGAAGATCGCCATCCAGTTGCAGCATGCCGGCAAGACCGCCGTGCGCGATCTGGCCGAAGGCCGCGAGCTATGGGTGCCATCGCTGCCGCCACCGTTCAAGACCGACATGATGGACTCGCTGACCCGCGAGGAACTGGGCGCCTTCATCAGCTCCGGCAGACCGAAGAGCAAACCGCAGGTGCGGGTGTTGGACAAGGCCGATATCGCCCAATTGGTAAGCTGGTTCGGCGATGCCGCCGAACGCGCCAGGCGCGCCGGCTTCGATGGTGTCGAGATCCATGCCGCACACACCTATATCATCGCCGGCTTCCTCTCGTCCTACTACAACAAGCGCGATGACGAATATGGCGGCAGCCTGGAGAACCGCGCACGCCTGATGCTCGAGGTGATCCGCGAAGTACGCCAGCGTACAGGAGATGATTTCGGTGTCTGGCTACGACTGGACGCCCAGGAACTGCGCCTCGACGGCGGCATCACCCTCGAGGAATGTCAGGCCTTCGCGCAGATGGCGGAGGCCGCCGGTGTCGACGCCGTATCAGTATCCGCCTATGCCGCCACCACCACCGGCGTGGCCTTTACCGAAGCGCCATTGGTACAGAAGCCGGCGGGCTTTCTCGACTGGGCCGCCCAGGTAAAAAACGTGGTCAAAGTCCCGGTGATCGCGGTCGGCCGGCTCGATCCTGACACCGCCGACCGGGCCATCGCCGAGGGCAAGTGCGATTTCGTCGCCATGGCGCGCAAGCTGCTGGCCGATCCGGAGCTGCCCAACAAGCTGATCAAGGGCGATGCCGCCGCCATCCGCCCGTGCATCTACTGCTACGTCTGCGTAAGCCAGATCTTCGTCAATCAGCGGGTCAAGTGCGCTGCCAACCCGTTCACCGGCCACGAATATCAGAAGGTCATCTTGCCGGCGGAGCAGCCACGTCATATCGTCGTGGTCGGTGGCGGCCCGGCCGGTCTGGAAGCGGCCCGGCTGGCCAGCCTGCGGGGTCACCGGGTAACGCTGCTGGAGCGCAGCGGCCGATTGGGCGGGACGCTGTTCTTTGCCGCCCTGGCTTACCCGGAAAACGGCGCGCTGCTGGATAACCTGGTACATCAGGTCCGCCAGTTACCCATCGACGTACGCCTGAACACTGCCGCCACGCCCGAACTGCTGCGCGAACTGGGCGCGGACCAGGTATTGGTAGCCAACGGGGCGCGCCGGGCCGCCCCGGATATTCCCGGAGCCGACCTCAAGCACGTCTGGAGTGGCGATGAGCTGCGCCGCCTGATGACCGGCGACCGCGCTGATGAAATCGCCAAAGCCAAACTGTCGCTGGCCCAGCGCACCATGATGAAGGCCGGCAGCCTGACCGGCGCGACCAACAGCACCGACGCCATCAAGCAGCTGTCGAAGCTGTGGATGCCGCTGGGCAAGCAGGTGGTGATCATCGGTGGCGGCCTGGTGGGATTGGAGCTGGCCGAGTTCCTGGTCGAACGTGGTCGTCAGGTGACGGTACTGGAACCCGACGCCAGCCTCGGCCGGGAACTGTCGATCGTGCGCCGCTGGCGGGTACTGGACAACCTGCGCCAGCACCAGGTTGCTCTGCTGACCCAGGTGCAGATCGAGCGTATCGATACCAAGGCGGTGCACTACCGCGACCAGCAGGGCCAGAGCCAGCAGGTGGTGGCGGATTCGGTGGTACTAGCCCTGGGCGCCGGCCCGGACCCCAGTCTGGCCGATGAACTGGCCAGCAGCGGTCTGCCCATCCACCGCCTCGGCGACAGCCACACCCTGGGTTATATCGAAGGCGCCCTGCGCTCGGCTACCGAGGCCGCGCTGGCACTGTAGCCGGGAGGTCGACGCCAGCAAGGCTCAGGTCACCTGCCCGCATTCCGGGGTGTAGCGCACCTGCGCTACGCCTTGGCGGCTCTGGAATACTTCTATATCGCCGGTTAACTTCGCTCATCGAGCTGGTGCTCGACGCCCCCCCAGGGCAGGCTTG
>DXBL01000138.1 GCA_019116555.1 Candidatus Pseudomonas excrementavium | reverse complement strand
CGGTAATGCCGCAGCTCGGCAATCGAATCGCGGATATCGTCCAGCGCCAGGTGGCTGCTCTCTTTCTGGAAACCATCCCGCACCGCCGGCGCCCAGCGCGCAGCCAACTCCTTGAGCGTGGATACATCCAGGTTGCGATAGTGGAAGAACTGCTCCAGGTTCGGCATGCCACGGTAGAGAAAGCGCCGGTCCTGGCAGATGCTGTTGCCGCACATCGGTGAACGCCCCGCCGGCACCCACTTGCAGATGAACTCCAGCGTCATCTGCTCGGCCTCGGCCGGGCTGATAACACTGTCCTTGACCCGTTGTACCAGCCCGGACTGGTTGTGCTGACGGGTGTTCCATTCATCCATGCCGTCGAGCATGGCGTCGGGCTGCTTGATCGCCAGCGCCGGCCCTTCGGCCAACACATTCAGCTGGGGATCGGTGATGATGGTGGCGATCTCGATGATCACGTCCTTGTCCGGATCCAGGCCGGTCATCTCCAGGTCGATCCAGATCAGGTTGTCAGGGTGTTTCATATTCGCTCCTCTTCATGTTGGCGCCGCCGGGTAGCAGCAGTATACGCGCCCCGTGCTACACTGCGGCGGATTCTCAAGATGCATGATATATGGCCAAGCGACATCTCACCCGACGCCAGAGCTGGCGGATTCAGAAAATCCAGGACGAGCGCAGCGCACGCGCCAGCCGACGGGCCGATCTGGCCGAGGAAAGCCTGCTCGGTGGCGACCTCGGTCCGGAACAGGAAGGCCAGGTCATCGCCCACTTCGGGGTGCTGGTGGATGTCGAGGCGACCTCCGGCCCGCTGCAGGGTCAGGTTCGGCGCTGCCATCGACGCGCCAATCTCCCGGCCCTGGTGACCGGCGATCGCATCGTCTGGCGCGCCGATAATCAACAGGGCGGCGTGATCGTCGCGCTACAACCGCGGGCGACCGAGCTGCATCGACCGGATCATCGTGGTCAACTGAAGCCGGTGGCGGCCAACGTTGACCGCCTGGTGATCGTGTTCGCGCCCCTGCCCACGCCGCACAGTAACCTGATCGACCGTTATCTGGTGGCCGCCGAACAGGCCGGGCTGGAGCCGCTGCTGGTATTGAACAAGGCCGACCTGCTGGACCAGGGCGACTTCGGTCATATCCGCAGCTGGCTGGATGACTATGCCCGTCTGGGTTATCGCACGCTGTGCCTGTCCGCCGGTTCAGGCGAGGGGCTGGATGGCCTGCGCCGGGAACTGCGTGATCACGTCAACGTGCTGGTCGGTCAGTCCGGAGTGGGCAAATCCTCGTTGATCAACGCCCTGCTGCCGGATGTGGATCTGCGCGTCGGTGCGCTGTCGGAAATGACCGGCAAGGGTACCCACACCACCACCACCGCCCGGCTGTTCCACTTCCCCGACGGCGGCGACCTGATCGACTCCCCCGGCATCCGCGAATTCGGCCTGACCCATATCAGCCCCGATGAGCTGCTGGAGGGCTTTATCGAATTCCGCCCGTTCCTCGGCCACTGCCGTTTCCGCGACTGCCAGCACAAACACGAACCAGGCTGCGCCCTGCTCGACGCGGTGGCCAGCGGCGAAATTTCCGCCGGCCGGATGAACAGTTATCGGCATATTCTGGCGAGTTTGAGCACAAACTGATTTCGAATACTCCCGGTAGCCGCACTCAAGTAACAAACGGTATCGGGCCTGGTTTTGCTCTCAGCCACCTCAATGTGACGGGACGGCACTGGGCAGTTACCCTTGGCGAACCGTGTGCGGCCAGGGACGGCCGCACACGAGCGCCATGGAGGGCACGGGTGCGTGTTCGCCAAGGGCAACTGCCCAGTGCTGTCAGACGCCGAGTGTGCACCAGACGTACCTGCGGAGCTGGCGGCAGCGCCGCTGGTCGAGATGGAACTCGACCGTCCAAGGAAGAAAGCACGACAAGAAGAGCAACCACGGGTCAGAGACTCAACTCCAACGGCTGACTATCATCATCAAATAGATTGCGCGGGCGCTCGGGTGCTGGTGTATCGGGCAGTTCTTCGGCTGGCGGCACCAGCTCCGGTGCCGGCGGCGCACTCGGTGAAGCCTCTTCCGGCACGGCAGCCTCCGGTGTCTGCTCTGTTGGTGCTGCCGCGGGATCGGCCTGCGCCGAGCCGCTCTGCGTTCGCTCAGCCCCCGCCTGTCGCCGCATATCCTGCTCAGCCCGCTTGTTCATCACCACGATATCGATGCGCCGGTTGATCGGGTTCAACGGATTGTCGGCATCGAACAACGCTGAATCGGCATAACCCACCACCCGCGCTATCTGCTGCTCGGGATAACCGGCGACCAGCAGGGTGCGCCGCGCCGCGTTGGCGCGCTGGGTCGACAGCTCCCAGTTGCCGTAATCCCGGCGCCCGGTATAGGGCATGGCGTCGGTGTGACCACTGATGCTGATGCTCTTCGGCACCTTGGCGATGGTATCGGCCAGGGTCAGCAGGATCTCCTCGAAATACGGCTGCAGTTCGGGACTGCCGCTGGCGAACATGGGCCGGTTTTCCGCATCGACGATCTGGATGCGCAGCCCCTCCAGGGTGAACTCCATCAGGATCTGATCACGGAAGCGCTGCAGCACCGGCTCGGTATCGATCTTGTTCTGCAGTTCCTGCAACAGCAGGTCCAGCTCGCGCAGTTCCATCTTGTCCGGCAGCTCATCCACCTCCGGCTGTGCCGGTACCATCGGCTCCAGCTGTTCCTGCGGCTCGGGCAACTGTTCCCGGCCGCTTTCCAGCTCATTGAGCGTCCGTTGCGGCGCCGGGGTCGGCGAGCCGCCCAGATCGATGGGATGCGGGCTGCCACCATCGAAGTTGATCGGGTCCTTGAAATAGGCGGAAACCATTTTCAGTTGTTCCGGCGTCGCCACCGTGACCAGCCACATGACCAGGAAGAACGCCATCATGGCGATGGCGAAGTCGGCGAAGGCGATCTTCCAGGAGCCGCCGTGGTGCGCGTCAGCCTTGCGGCTGATCCGCTTGACGATAATCGGCTGAGGATTGTCCACGGATCAGCGCCCTTTGACCGAGGTTTCCAGTTCGACAAAGCTTGGCCGCTGCTCCGGCAGCAGCGCCTTGCGACCGAACTCCACCGCCAGGGCCGGCGGCAGCCCCTGGGCGCTGGCCACCAGACACATCTTGATCGCCTCGTAGGTATTTGCCTCTTCGTTGGCATCGTGCTGCACCGCCGCACTGAAGGGACCGACGAAACCGTAGGCCGCCAGGATGCCGAGGAAGGTGCCCACCAGCGCGGTGCCGACCTTCTCGCCGATCATCGCATTGTCCGCCTCGCCGAGAATGCTCATGGTGATGACGATCCCCAGCACTGCGGCAACGATACCGAAGCCCGGCAAGGCATCGGCAATGCGGTTCAGGGCATGCGCCGGCTCGTTCAGTTCCTCGGACAGACTGGAAATTTCCACATCGAACAGCGCCTCCAGTTCATGGGGCGCCATGGTGCCGGTGGACATGATCCGCAGGTAGTCGCAGATGAACGCGGTCATGTGCTCATCCTTGAGGATTGCCGGGTATTTGCTGAAGATCGGGCTCTCCTGGGGCTCCTCGATATCCGCCTCGATCGCCATCATGCCCTCGCGGCGGCTCTTGTTGAGTATCTCGTAGAGTACGCCGAGCACATCCAGATAGAACGCCTTGTTGAAGCGGTGACCGAAGAAGATGACCGGTATCTTGCCGAACACCTTCTTCACGGTCGTCATGCTGTTGGCAATCAGGAAGATACCCAGCGCCGCCCCGCCGATGATGACGATTTCAAAGGGATGCCACAGCGCAGCCAGCATGCCCCCCGACAGCATGAACCCGCCAAACACACTGATGATGACTACCACATAACCCGCAATTTTCAGCATATGCCCCGCAATCCCCGACGACAAAAAACCATCATACCGGGCTATATCGGCCACCGCGCGCCGATTCTGAATAACTAATTACCGGCGGCAGGTGCCGTTCATCGCACCGGCTTTTTCAGTGAAGCCCAGCTTTACCTGCTTTGCTCTGTATAATGCCTGCAACAACGAAAAGAGACTCTAGCCATGACCACTTCCTCACCTGCATTGCCGCTGCTGCTGGAGCCCAGCCAGCTACCGGCACCGCTCGATCCGGCGGTATTCCGGCTGGTCGATCTGAGCAAGTCCGAGCAATACCTGGCCGGCCACGTGCCCGGCGCCGTACATCTGCCGCCCGGCAGCATCACCAGCCCTGCCCCGGTTCCCGGACTGCTGCCCGACGTAGCCAGTCTGCAGCAGATCCTCGGCAGCCTGGGTCATCACAGCGAGCTGCATTACATCGTCTATGACGATGAAGGCGGCGGCTGGGCCGGTCGTTTCATCTGGATTCTCGACAGTATCGGTCACCTGCACTACAGCTACCTGAATGGCGGCCTCAAGGCCTGGCAGGCAGAAGGTCTGCCGCTGGAGCAGCAGGCGCATCAGGCCGAACCAACCCAGCCCACCCTGACCGTCAATGGTGATCACAGCGTGACTCTGGACGAGCTGCTGGCCGACCTGAACAACCCCGACCGGGTGATCTGGGACGCTCGCTCGCCAGCCGAACACCGTGGCGACAAGGTCCTGACCGCCCGCGGCGGGCATATCCCCGGCGCCATCAACTTCGAGTGGACCGCCGGCATGGATCCGCAGCGCGGCCTGCGCCTGCGCGCGGATCTGGCCGAGCAATTGCGGATCCTGGGTATCACCCCGGACCGGGAAGTAGTCACCCATTGCCAGACCCATCACCGTTCCGGCTTCACCTATCTGGCGGCCAAGATTCTCGGCTACCCACGGGTCAGGGCCTACGCCGGCTCCTGGGCCGAATGGGGCAACCATCCCGACACTCCCATTGATCTCTGAGACCTCTACATGCGCGATCGTCTGTTCATCACCTCCCAATACCTGCTGCCCCAGCATCTGCTGTCCCGTCTCGCCGGCGGGCTGGCCAACTGTACCTGGAGCTGGGTGAAAAACCCCTTCATCAACTGGTTCGTCAAGCGCTATCAGGTGGATATGAGCCAGGCCGTCGAGCCGGACCCGACCGCCTACCGGTGCTTCAACGACTTCTTCACCCGCGCCCTGCTGCCCGATGCGCGCCCGCTGGACGCAGGCGAAGCCAGTATCCTCTGCCCGGCCGATGGTGCCATCAGCCAGTTGGGCAAGATCGAGCACGGTCGCATCTTCCAGGCCAAGGGTCAGAGCTTCAGCGTGCTGGAATTGCTCGGTGGCAACCCGGTCCATGCCGAGCAGTTCCAGGGCGGCGAGTTCGCCACCGTCTACCTGTCGCCCAGCGATTATCACCGCGTACACATGCCCCTGGGCGGCACGCTGCGCGACATGATCTATGTACCGGGCAAGCTGTTTTCAGTGAACCAGACCACCGCGGAGAACGTACCGGAACTGTTCGCCCGCAACGAACGGGTAGTCTGCCTGTTCGATACCGATGCCGGCCCCATGGCTGTAGTGCTGGTCGGCGCGATGATCGTGGCCTCGGTGGAGACCGTCTGGGCCGGATTGGTAGCGCCGCCGCAACGCCAGCTGCGCAGCGAGTCCTACGGCCACAGTGCCCCCGAACTGGAGCGCGGCGCGGAGATGGGCCGCTTCAAACTGGGCTCCACCGCCATCGTACTGTTCGCTCCCGGCCGCGCGCGCTGGGATGAACACCTGACGGCCGGCAGCCTGGTGCGCATGGGGCAGAAGATGGGGGAGCGGCTCAGCCCGGCCAGCTGAACCACCGAGTCTGCAAGCACAACGTCCCCACCAGCCGGTGGCGTTCACTTACTCCGTCATCCTTCGCGAAGGCGAAGGATCCACCGGCCACGCCAAGCCAACCGGAACGCTGGATCCTCGGCCTGCGCCGAGGATGACGGTGTAATGAGCGACGAAATACTATCCGGGTCAGGCGCGAGCCAGGGGGAAGGCGATCACCTCGTCGATCCGGCTCGCCTCCAGCGCCAACATCACCAACCGGTCCACCCCCAGGGCCACGCCCGCACATTCCGGAAGCCCCTGCTGCAAACCGCTCAGCAGCAGTTCATCCACCGGTAGTACCGGCCGCCCCAACACCTGGCGCTGCTGTTGGTCGGCAGCAAAACGACGGGCCTGCTCGTCGGCATCGGTCAGTTCGAAATAGCCATTGGCCAATTCCATCCCACGGATGAACAGCTCGAAACGCGCCGCGCTGGGCACTCGGTCGTCCCCATCCACCACCCGGGCCAGCGCCGCCTGGGAGGCGGGAAAGGCATAGACCATGGTCGGCTGCTGCAACTGCGGCTCGATGCAATGGGAGAACAGCAGGTTCAACCAGCCATCGCGATCCAGCTCGCCCTGGAAGTCGCAACGCTCACGCCCCAGTCGCGCCAGCTCGGCGTTGTCACAGGCATGGATATCGACCGCCAGGTATTCCACGAACAACGCGGCGTAGGTCACCCGCCGCGCGCGCTCGGTGCCCAGCAGTGACATGACCAGATCGTCGACCTCGTCCATCAACTGGTGATGATCGAACCCGATGCGGTACCACTCCAGCATGCTGAATTCGGGATTGTGCCGGCGGCCGGTCTCGCCATTGCGATAGACGCGGCACAGCTGCCAGATGCAGCCACTGCCGGCGGCCAGCAGGCGCTTCATGGGGTATTCCGGCGAGGTGTGCAGATACAGCGTCTGCGCCGTGCCACCGCCCTCGGGCACATACTCGGTGGCAAAGGGAAACAGATGCGGATCGCTGACCGCTGCCGCGGACAGGCTGGGTGTGTCCACCTCCAGCACGTCACGCTCGGCGAAGAAGCGGCGGATGCCGTTGATGATCTCCGCCCGCCTGCGCAGGTTGGCCAGGGGCGCCGTGGGTTGCCAATCGTTCATGGGTTGCTCCGGAAAACGAAAAACCGGGGCCAGGCCCCGGTTTCACTTGTCACTGCGGATAACTGCAGCGATCAGGCACGGCCAACATAGTCAGCGGTGCGGGTATCAACCTTGAGTACGTCGCCCACGTTGATGAACAGCGGCACCTTGACCACGGCGCCGGTCACCAGCTTGGCCGGCTTGGTGCCGCCACCGGAGGTATCACCGCGCACACCCGGGTCGGTCTCGACCACTTCCAGCTCGACGAAGTTCGGCGGCGTCACTGCGATCGGCGCACCGTTGAACAGGGTAACGGTGTAGATGACCTGCTCTTTCAGCCAGTTGGAAGCATCGCCCACTGCCTTCTCATCGGCACCGACCTGCTCGAAGGAGCCATCGGTGGCCATGAAGTGCCAGAATTCACCGTCGGCGTACAGGTATTCCATATCGCGGTCCATCACGTCGGCGCCTTCCAGGGAGTCGCCCGATTTGAAGGTCCGCTCGTTGACCCGGCCGGTCTTCAGGTTGCGCACCTTGACCCGGTTGAAGGCCTGTCCCTTGCCGGGCTTGACGTACTCGTTCTCGAGGATCGCACAAGGATCGCCGTCGAGCATGACTTTAAGACCCGGCTTGAATTCGTTGGTAGAATAGTTGGCCATAGATTTCCCACTTACAGTTTGAACGGATACATCCGAAATCGCGCCGACCGATGGTTGCTGCCTGACGTTGCTCGCAACGTCCGACGGATGCCCTGTCACCCATGCGCGGAAAAACGCCAATGATACATGGATCTTTAGCGCCTGTTGAGTCTGTCAGCTGGCAAAGTCTGCTGGCCGGCAGCATTACCGACCCACGGGAGTTGCTGCGCCGCCTCGAGCTGGACCCGGCCTTGCTTGGCCCCGCCCAGGCCGCCAGTGCCGATTTCGCCCTGCGCGTGCCTGAGCCCTATCTGAGCCGCATGCAGCGGGGCAATCCGGCCGACCCGCTGCTGCGTCAGGTCCTGCCGGTCGGCGAAGAACTGCTGGAGCACCCGGACTTCGTACTTGACCCGCTCGGCGAACAGCAGACCAATGCCCGCCCGGGCATCATCCACAAATACCATGGCCGGTTGCTGCTGGTGGTCAGCGGCGGCTGCGCGGTCAATTGCCGCTACTGTTTCCGGCGACACTTCCCCTACGAAGACAACAACCTGAGCACCGACGAGTGGCGCCAGGCACTGGATTATATCCGCGAGGATGACAGCATTGCCGAGGTGATCTACAGCGGCGGCGATCCCCTGGCGGCCAGCGACCGGCGCCTCGCCTGGCTGACCCGCGAGATCGCCGATATCGCCCATGTGCGCCGGCTGCGCGTCCACACCCGGCTGCCGGTGGTCATCCCGCAGCGGGTCACCGCCGAGCTGATCGACGCCCTGTGCGGCACCCGCCTGCCGGTCAGCATGGTCTTGCACTGCAACCATGCCAACGAGCTGGACGGTCAGTTGGGCAGCGCCATCCACACCCTGCGCCAGGCCGGGGTGATGCTGCTCAACCAGGCCGTATTGCTGCGCGGTGTCAACGACAGCATCGAGGCGCAGGTCGCGCTCAGCGAAGCGCTAGGCGATCATGGCGTTTTGCCCTATTATCTTCATGTGTTGGATCATGTGAAGGGAGCGCAGCATTTTCATGTGGACGATGAGACTGCCAGACGGCTGTCCGGGGAGATGCTGGCAAGGTTGCCGGGCTTCCTGGTACCGCGCCTGGTAAGGGAGGTCGCAGGGGCAACCAGCAAGACACCACTGCCACCCGCATTGATCAGTCAGTAGCAGGCCGCGTTGGGCTTGCCCCTTCGCTTGGGGCGCGGCCAACTGCTACATTGTGATCAAATATCATCAGGGTGTGACGCATGTATGGGACTCCAGATTGATTCGTTCTCGATTTAGCCTGAAAGGGCTGCAACGGAAGAAAAATGTTATGGATAACACGGCGCATACCCTCAACCTGCGGGTGCCTCAGCAGACACTCACGTCGCTGTCCTTTGCCGACAGCAGCGAAAAAGGCATCATCGACTGGATTGCCAATCTGCCCAAGGCCAACATTGGCGAAACCGCTCGACAGCTCTATCAGGGGCTGATCGAACTGAATCAGCTGCAGATCTCACCGGACAAGCGCATGGCCATGCTGGAGCAGATTCGCCCTGGCGTGCATTACGTCTGCTCTGCCCTGGCACGCTATTACCTGGGTCAGTCCATCGTTCTCGAGGACCGCCCGCGCAAGGTGGCCAATCTCTCCCAGTCGCTGCAGAACCACCTGGCCAATGGCTACAAGATCGTGGTTGCCCATGAAGAGGAAATGAAGAACCGCGACCGTTCGGAGCTCATGTCCCTGGCGATCCAGCGCGCCATCCGCGCCCTCAGCGGCCCCTTGCTGCGCGCCTACCAGCTGTACTGTCCGGTGGCCGACGGCGTCTGGCTGGAGATCCATCAACTCTATCTGCTGGCCCGCAAGCGCAATCTGCATCAGGCGCCCATCAACGATCCTGAGAGTCTCGAGGGCAAGCACCTCAGCATCGAGCGGGCCTACCTGACGGTACTCCTGATGGGCACCGCCCGGCCCAACCAGATCCGCCAGAGCACCATGGCCAAGCTATTTGCCCGCCTCGAAGACTGGAGCAGCCTGGTCGAACTGGTCGAAGCCGACTCCACCGATGCCCTGTTCATCATCAATCTGGACATGGACTGCCCGCCCCGCTATCGCTCACTGGTACTGGACGAGGATCTCACCGGTAGCCTCGGGCTGGACACCCGCCAGCTGGTCGACACCATCAAGCAATACCTGCTCGACAACGAGCCGGCGCGCAACCGGTTGCAGGTTCCCGACGGCCTGGGCGTGGAATTGCTGCAGCACGTCAGCCAGTCGTGGGGGGATCTCGCCGAACGGACTTTCAACCGCATGCCGGGCCGCGGCGAGCTGCGCATTACCATCGGCATGAGCGCCACGCACTTTCAGATCGCCGGCAAGAGCTTCTCGCGCTTCATGAATGCCGAAGACAGCAATCCGTTCTCCGACAACAGCCGCCGCGCCGCCCAGGAAGGCTGGGGCAATGCCTTCGATGGTGACAAGGGCATCGACTGGGCACCGGACGTGGAAAAGATCAACTACCACAGTCCGAACGAGCCCAGCGAGGAAGAGAACGCCGAGCATTACCCCATCCACCATCTGCGTATCGTCAATCACAGCCCCGGTGGCTTCTGCCTGACCTGGCCCCGGGAGGTACCCAAGCAGTTGCAGGCCGGCGAGTTGCTGGGGGTGCAGGAGCAGAGCGACCAGGGCTGGAGCCTGGCGGTGGTACGCTGGATTCGCCAGGTGCGCGGCGGCGGCACCCAGATGGGCATCGAACTCATCGCCCCGCATTGCACACCCTGCGCCGTCAAGCTGCTGCGCAAGACCGAGCAACCGAGCCGCTATCTGCGCGCCCTGCTGCTGCCGGAAGTCACCGCCATCGACCGTCCGCCGACGTTGATCACCCCACGCCTGCCGTTTCAGGTCAACAACAAGGTGATGCTCTGCCTGGGTGGCCAGGAGCTGCGAGCACAGCTGGCCGATCGCGTCATGGCCACCGGCAGTTTCAGCCAGTTCGAGCACCAGGTACTGGGTCAGGGAGAGAAATCCGGCGGTAAAAGCGAGAACGACAGCACAAGTTTCAGCATCGCCACCGAGGATGACTTTGACTCCCTGTGGAAGTCTCTGTAAATTCAGACACTTGGACCTCAGGGACGGCCTTTTGGGACGTGATGGATTAGCATGGGCATCGACGCACACGCCATAAGACTACTTATTCTGGACGACTCGCAGAATCATGCGGAACGTCTGGTGAGCATTCTGCGCAATGCCGGGCATGCGACCCGCGCGCACCGGATCACCTCCCGCGAGGATCTGCAGGAGTCGCTCCAGCAGACCTGGGATCTGTGCCTGGCCTGCCCCGACACCAGCTACATGACGGCGCAGGAAGCCTGCCAGATTATCAGTCAGTCCCATGATGTGCCTTTCATCCTGCTTACCGATCAGATCGACACCGACACCCGCACCGAAGCCATGCGCTGCGGCATGCAGGACACCGTGCCGGCCAGTGCCGACAGCCTGATCACCCTGGTGGCCAAACGGGAACTGACCAACCTCGCCGCGCGGCGCCAGCGGCGCATTGCCGAACAATCCCTGCGCGAAACGGAAAAACGCTGCC
>DXBL01000137.1 GCA_019116555.1 Candidatus Pseudomonas excrementavium | reverse complement strand
ACCGCGCCGTACCGCGCCGGGCCAAATGGCTGGCCAGTGCACTGATGCTCAGCAGTATTCTGATGATCTGGCTATTGCCGGCGCCGATGCTGGTGCGCTGGTTCCTCACGCTATTCCTGCCTTGCGTGGCGCTGTGGTTGTGGACGCGGCGGGAGAGTTGATCGCGAGGGAGTTAGCCGGCAGCGCTGATGTAACCGGCTGACTCCGCTCATCGAGCTGGTGCTCGACGCCCCCCAGGGCTCGCCCTCTCAGTAGGCCCAGCCCCACGGAAGGTCGACAGCAGCCCTCGGCAACATGCAAAACCCCTGGGGAGGTTCGAGCACTAGCGCGTACCGGGGTTACCGACAGCATCGCTGCTGCCGGCTGACGAATAGCCTTCGCGGGCGAACCCGTTTCGAGCTCAGTACACGTCGTGCTGGGTATTGTTCACGTTGAACTTGCCGGTCGGCGTGATCAGCCGCTTGTCGCGGATGACCTTCTTCAGCTCCAGGGTCTTGTCGTCGACCACCACGATGGCCGATTCCTCATCCTGGCCGCTCCACACCGAGAACCAGACCTCATCCCCTGCCTCGTTGTATTCGGGCTGCACCACACGGCGCGAGCCGCTTTCGATACCCGACCATTCGGCAATTGGCAGCACCTTGAAGCCCGCTTCGAGATTGTTGATGTCGAACACCGCAGCCGACTGGGCAACCGCAGCGGTCGGGTTAAAGGTGGTATCCACGTACAGGTTGGTGGATTTCGGGTGAGTCTTGATGAACAACGAACCACCGCCCTGCCCCTTCAGCGTGTCCACCACCTTCCAGGCCTGCTCGGGGTGGTTCTCCGGATCGGTGCCGATCAGCGAGATAGTGTCATCACCCAGGTGACTGGTGCCCCACACCGGACCGAATTCCGGATGAACGAAGTTGGCCCCCCGGCCTGGGTGGGGGATCTTGCCCACATCCACGATGGCTGCCAGCTTGCGGTCCTTGGAGTCGATCACCACCACCTTGTCAGAGTTGTTGGCTGCGGTCATGAAGTAGCGGTGGCTGCTGTCCCAACCGCCATCATGCAGGAACTGCGCGGTGCCGATATTGGTGATGCTCATGTTGTCCAGGTCTTCGTAGTTGACCAGCATGACCTGCCCGGTCTCCTTGACGTTGACGATGAACTCGGGATGCTCATGGGAAGCGATGATCGCTGCCACGCGCGGCTCCGGGTGGTATTCCTGGGTGTCCACCGTCATGCCGCGGGTGGAGACGATCTTCAGCGGCTCCAGGGTTTCGCCGTCCATTATGGTGAATTGCGGCGGCCAGTAGTCGCCGGCGATCACGTATTTGTCCTCGAAGCCTTCGAACTTGGAGGTTTCCACCGAGCGGGCTTCGATGCCCACCTTGATTTCCGCCACCTTGGTCGGCTCCTTGGCCCACAGGTCGATCATGTCGATCTTGGCGTCGCGGCCGATCACCAGCAGGTAGCGCCCGGAAGCGGACATGCGCGAGATGTGGACCGCGTAACCGGTGTCGATGGTCTTGACGATCTTCTTGCTGTTGCCGTCGATCAGGGCAATCTTGCCATCGTCACGCAGGGTCACCGAGAACAGGTTCGGCAGATCCAGCTTGTTCAACTGCCTGGTCGGGCGATCTTCCGGCTTGACCAGCACCTTCCAGCTGTCACGCATGGCGGCCATGCCCCACTCCGGCGGAGTCGGCGGCTCGTGCTGGATATAGTTGGCCATCAGGGTGATCTCTTCCGGGGTCAGCTCGCCGGATGTGCCCCAGTTCGGCATGCCGGCGGGTGAGCCGTAGGAGATCAGGGCCTCGAGGTAGGCCTGCCCGCGCTGCTGGGTGATATCCGGGGTCAGCGGCTTGCCGGTGGCGCCCTTGCGCAGCACGCCGTGGCAACCGGCGCAGCGCTGGAAGTAGACCTCCTTGGCCTTGTCGAAATCGGCTTCGCTCAGATCCGGCGCGCCGGGGGTATGCACTACCCTGGCCAGCGACGGGTCAACGGCGGAGGCCTCGCCCTGGTAGGCAGCCGCCGCCTTCTCCGGGTCCGAGCCCTGGGCGAATGCAGCGGCGGTTATTGTCAGTGCCAATACACTGATTACAGCGGTCAACGGCTTGGTCATTTTCATGGCGTGCTCCTTTCCTGGAAACAAAGTTGGCTAATCAGGTACCGCGGTGGGTCAGAAGGTCAGTGTCAGCTCCGTGTCTAGATGGCGTTTCAGTCCCGGCATCTCACCGAGGGGTCGATAGGAACGATTGAGCAGATTGCCCAGCAGCAGCCTGGCGCTGAGCCGCTCCCGATAGTCGAAAGTCATGGCCAGGTTCAGGGTGGCGTAACCGCTTTCCCGATCCTCCACACTCCGGTCGGCGCCCTTGCGTTCGGCCCCACTGGCGGTGCGTATGAAGAGGTCGAGCTCGCTGTCCAGCTGCTGCCAGAACGGCGCGTAGGCGCGCAGCCCAAAGGTGCCCGATGCGGCGGGCAGGCCGCTGTTCCAGGTGGCATAACCATTGCCATAATCGAATTCGCGCCGGCTCAAGCTGACCGCCGCGTGAGGCTGGACGAACCAGTCCGGACGCCATTCCACGGCGATCTCCAGCCCGGTGGTACTGGCCTCGTTGATGTTGATGTACTGCCATTGCTCCAACCGCGCGCTGCTGGGCGGCTGATAGCCTGCCGGGGTGTCGGTGACGCGCTGGCGGTCGATATAGTCGCTGGCGCTGGTGTGAAACAGCACCACATCGGCGGTAACCCTGGGCACCTCATAGCGCCAGCCCAGCTCCAGCACCTGCGCCCGCTCCGGCTTGAGGTCCGGGTTGCCGTAGTGCACCCGGTTGCTCGCCGTCACGACCGAATACAGCTGGTTCAGATTGGGGTAGGAGTAACCCTGGGCCAGATTCGCGCGCACCGCCCAGTGCGGCGCAGGACTGTAGACCAGCCCCAGCGAGCCCAGCGCCCGCTCGTCCTGGCTATCCACCGCCGCCCGCTCGGTGCTCTGCTCGAGTTCGGACTTCACCCGGTAGTAGCGACCGCCCAGATAGGCAGTCCAGTCCTCGGCCAACGCCCAGTCCTGTTGCAAGAACGCCGACCAGGTCCGCTGGCTCGCTTGCTGCTGCGCGGTGCTGGTGGTGCGCACGGGGCCCATCGGGGTGCTCACGGTGGTGCTGCTCAGTTTGTCGCTGTCCAGTTCATCATCCATGTACTCCAGCCCGAGCAAGGTGGTCTGCTCACTGAACAGCTCCAGCTCGGTCTGCAAGGCCAGGCCACGGGTACGCTGGTCGTCCAACGAATCACTGGTCACCGCCAGCGGCGGCAGCTGGGTCTGGACGCTGTTGCTGAACTCCCTGTCCACCGTACGCCAGTAGCCATTGGCGGAGAGCTTCTTCACCACTGGGCCAAGGTCCGTCACCTCATGGAACAGCGCATAACGCTGCTGATCCCGCTTGGGAAAATCCAGTCGCAAGGAAGCGCCGGGTGCGGGTTCAACCCAGGTGCCCGCGCTCATATCGAAGCGCTCGGCCTTGAATGCCAGATAGTGATTGGCCCGTCGATAACCCAGATGCAGGGCAGCGGATTCGTTGTCGTAGCTGGAGTTGGTCAGTTCACCGACATCACGGGTACGGCGCTCGCCGTGCTCGCTGCGCGACAGGCTCAGACGGTAATCGACACCGCCGGCGCTGCCAGCCAGCCCGGCATTGCTGCGATAACCCTGGGTGCCGGAGTAATAACCACCGCCGACATAGCTTGCCAACGGCCCATCGCTGCCACGCCGGGTAATGATATTGACCACCCCACCAATGGCATTGGAACCGTTGATGACCGAAGATGGGCCACGCACCACCTCGACCCGCTCGATCATCGCCGGGTCGATCAACAGGGGCGTGCCATAGTCGGTGTGGTCGGTCATCGTCTGTCCATCGATGCGGATGGTCACCCGCCGGGAGCTCTCTCCGCGGATGGAGATACGCTTCATGCCAGGAGTGTCGGCATCGGTGAGCACCACACCGGGAATATCCCGAAACAGCTCGGCCACGTCGGCCAGGCTGCGGCGGCGCAGATCATCTTCATCGATGCGGGTCGTCGAACCGGGACTCATCAGGCTGGCCACGGCAAAACCGGTGCCGGTCACCACACTGTCAGCCAGTCGCAAGGAGGGCTCGCCTGCTACTGCCTGCGCGATCGACAGGCCCAACAGGGACAAGCCACCAAGGATGATGATTTCGGTTTTCATGACAGACGCTCTGCAGATAATGTGAGCGCATCATGGGATATTCCGGGAACAGAACGCTTGACGCCTGTCAAGTGTTTATGCGTCACGCTGCCGCACTCGACAGGGTGCGACATACCATCGCAGGCCTTTGAGGGTATTTCAGACCAATAATGGTCAAAAAAACCTTAACCACTATTGGTGTAAAAAACCCTTAATTGTAAAACCCTAGTATTTTCAACGCCTTAGACGTTGGCATTATCCTTGATAGAGCAATAGCAAACGCATCTATCCAAGGAATCTTCAATGGACGCAACTCGGTTAGACCTCCATCCGCAGCAGCAACCGGGGCTGTTCTACCATGCCAGTGGAACAGAGGTTGAGCTCTTCGAGCAGGCCGACCGCTTCGGCATGCCGGTGCTGATAAAAGGGCCGACCGGCTGCGGCAAGACCCGCTTCATCCAGCATATGGCCGAGCGCCTGGGCCGCAAGCTGTATACCGTGGCCTGCCACGACGACCTGACCACCGCCGATCTGGTCGGCCGCCACCTGATCGGTGCCAATGGCACCTTCTGGCAGGACGGCCCCCTGACCCGCGCCGTGCGCGAGGGCGCCATCTGCTACCTGGATGAAGTCATCGAGGCGCGCAAGGACATCACCGTGGTGTTGCATCCACTGGCCGATGACCGGCGCATCCTGCCGCTGGAAGCCACCGGCGAGGAATTGCAGGCCGCACCCGGTTTCATGCTGGTGGTGTCCTACAACCCCGGCTACCGCAACCTGCTCAAGGGCCTCAAGCCCAGCACCCGCCAGCGCTTCGTGGCGATGGCCTTCGATTATCCCGAGGCAGCTGCGGAAAGCCGCATCCTGCAGCACGAGTCCGGCCTCGATCCAATCCAGGCAGATCAACTGGTCGCCTTGGGCAACGCCCTGCGCCACCTCGGCCAGCATGATCTGGAGGAAGCCCCCTCGACCCGCTTGCTGATTCATACCGGCCGGTTGATCGCCGCTGGCATGGACCCGCGCCAGGCCTGTGAAGCCTGCATGGCACAGCCGCTCACCGACGAGCCCACCGCCCAGGCGGCGATCATGGACATCGTCCGCGTGCACTTTGCCGAACCCGGACAACAACCAACCAGAAAAACCGCCTGACCGGCGAGCATGCAATCCGCATAACCCGAGGAGATCAACATGTCGGAGCGCTTTACCAAGGGCATGGCCCGCAACATCTACTACGGTGGCGGCATGTTTTTCATGCTGCTGTTCATTGGCCTGACGGTAGACACCGTCACGGCGATCCCCGAGCGGGAGAACCGTGACCAATTGACCGCCGAAGTCGCTCACGGCAAGGAACTGTGGGAGGAGAACAACTGCGTCGGTTGCCACTCGCTGATGGGCGAAGGCGCCTACTTCGCGCCGGAGTTGGGCAATGTGTTCCAGCGGCGCGGCATGGATAACGAAGCAGCGTTCAAGGCCTACTTCGGCGCCTGGATGAAGGCCATGCCCACCGGTGTGGAAGGCCGCCGGCAGATGCCCCAGTTCCACCTCAGCGATGAGGAACTCAATGCCATGGCCGAGTTCCTGATCTGGTCGTCGCGCATCGATACCAACGACTGGCCACCGAACAAGGAAGGCTGAGTACGCCTGACCAGACTCTGACAGCATAAGGAATCACATCATGAAATACGCTTCACAGGCGGTGGCAAAACCCTACTTTGCCTTTGCCATGCTCTTGTTCGTCGGTCAGATCGTGTTCGGTCTGATCCTCGGCACGCAATACATCATCGGCGATTTTCTGTTCCCGGAAATCCCCTTCAACGTTGCCCGCATGGTGCACACCAACCTGCTGATCGTCTGGTTGCTGTTCGCCTTCATGGGTGCCACCTATTATCTGGTGCCGGAGGAAACCCAGACCGAACTCTGGAGCCCCAAGCTCGGCTACGCGCTGTTCTGGATCTTCGCCGTGGCGGGGGTGCTGACCATCCTCGGTTACCTGCTGGTGCCCTACTCCACCCTGGCGGAAATCACCGGGAACAAGTACTTCCCGACCATGGGCCGCGAATTCCTCGAACAACCGACCATTACCAAGATCGGCATCGCGGTGGTCTGCGTGGGCTTTATCTTCAACATCCTGATGACCGTGCTCAAGGGCCGCAAGACCGTGATCAACATGGTGCTGATCACCGGTCTGATCGGGCTGGCGGTGTTCTGGCTGTTCTCCTTCTACAACCCGACCTCGCTGGTGATGGACAAGTACTTCTGGTGGTGGGTCGTGCATCTGTGGGTGGAAGGCGTCTGGGAACTGATCCTGGGTGCGATCCTGGCCTTCATCCTGATCAAGACCACCGGTGTCGACCGTGAAGTCGTGGAGAAATGGCTGTACCTGATCATCGCCATGGCCCTGATCTCCGGCATCCTGGGGACCGGTCACCACTACTTCTTCATCGGTGCGCCAGCGTACTGGTTGTGGATCGGCTCGGTCTTCTCCGCCATCGAACCGCTGCCCTTCTTCATGATGATGGTATTTGCCTTCAGCATGTTGAAACAGCGTCGTCGGGAACACCCGAACAAGGCCGCCGTCACCTGGGCTGTCGGTTGCACCATCATGGCGTTCCTCGGCGCGGGTGTCTGGGGCTTCCTGCACACCCTGGCTCCGGTCAACTACTACACCCACGGTACCCAGCTCACCGCGGCGCATGGTCACCTGGCGTTCTTCGGTGCCTACGCGATGATCGCCATGGCCATCATCTCCTACGCCTGGCCGAAACTGCATGGCAATGAATGCAGCAGCCCGCAGGCTCAGCGCCTGGAGATCCTGTCCTGCTGGGTGATGAGCCTGAGCATGCTGGCCATCACGCTGCTGCTGACCTGGGCCGGCTGGATCCAGATCGAACTGCAACGCCTGCCCGAGTCGGCTGGAGCGCTGGGTTACATGCAGACCCAGGACGCCATCATGACCGTGTACTGGCTGCGCCTGTTCGCTGGCCTTGGCTTCGCCGTCGGCCTGGGCATGTACCTGTACAGCTTCATGGTGGCCCGCTCCACCCGTGAAGATGCACCGGCACTGATGAGCGCCGCCTGACCTGAAATACCGGCATCGGGGTCCCCCGATGCCGGCTGCAGTACCGCGCTGCGCTCACGCAGCGCCCCATTCTTCGATACCGGTCACGGCCGGGATCGACTTCGACCACTGGGAGAAATGCAATGGAAGAAGCCGTAGGTATCCGCTGGCACAAGCTGATCACCCGGTTGGCCGGCAATGGCTTTCCCGCCGCGCAGATCCACCTCGATAACGAGGGTCCGCGCCTGGCCATGGTCTTTCGCGCTCTCAGCGGCGACCCTGGGCTGACCATCAAGGCCAGCACCGAACGCAGCATCAATACCTGGCGTCCCCTGGCCCAGCGGCTGGCCGGCACCGGCCGCCGCCATGCCCTGGCCTGGCGCGAA
>DXBL01000136.1 GCA_019116555.1 Candidatus Pseudomonas excrementavium | reverse complement strand
GCCGCCATGCCGGCGGCCATTGCCGCCAAGCTGGAGGGCCAGCTGGGGCTGCGGTATTCCGAGGGCTACGGCCTGTCGGAAACCCTCAGCGCCACCCATATGAACCCGCCGCTGGCGCCCAAACCACAGTGTCTGGGGATTCCGATCATCGGCGTCGATTCCCGGGTGGTCGATGTAGACAGCCTGCAGGAGGTCGGTGTCGGCGAGGTGGGGGAGATCGTGCTGCAGGGCGAGCAACTGTTCCAGGGTTACTGGCGCCGGCCCGAGGCGACTGCCGAGGCCTTCATCGAGCTGGACGGCAAGCGTTTCTTCCGCACCGGTGACCTGGGTTACTACGACGAGGAGGGCTACTTCTTCCTGGTCGACCGGGTCAAACGGATGATCAACGCCTCTGGTTACAAGGTCTGGCCGGCGGAGGTCGAGTCACTGCTCTACAGTCACCCGGCGGTGCGGGAAGTCTGCGTGATCTCGGTACCCGACGAGCGCCGCGGGGAAACGGTCAAGGCCGTGGTGGCGCTGGCGACCGGCCATGCCGATACCACCGCCGAGGATATTCTCACCTGGTGTCAGGCCAATATGTCTGCCTACAAATGCCCCAAGCTGATTCAGTTCACCGACGCCCTGCCCAAATCACCCACCGGCAAGATCATGTGGCGGGCGCTGCAGGAGCAGGAGTGGGCCGACGCCTGATTGCGTGAGCCTCTGTCGGCGATTCCATGGCTTTACACAGGGCTATCGAATAGCGACGGTGCTCTCCACTGTCATCCTCGGCGCAGGCCGAGGATCCAGGGTGCCGGCCGGAGTGGCCGGTGGATCCTTCGCCTCGGCTTTGGCTTCCTGCGTCGCTCTAACTCCTGCATCCATCCAGTCGTTCGCGAAGGATGACGGGGTCAAGTGAATAGCAGTCCGTGCCCGGGTAAGCTTTTGTAGGAGCGCCGCCTCGGCGCGATGCGGGCCAACGGCCCGCCCGGGTTTCAGTCGGCGATATGCACCAGCTGCTTGCCGAAGTTCTTGCCCTTGAGCATGCCCTTGAACGCCTCCACCGCATTTTCCAGCCCTTCGGCCACCGTCTCGCGGTATTTGATATTGCCGCTGGCCACCTGTTCGGCCAGCAGGGTGGTGATTTCCTGGTGGCGGTCCTGCCATTCGGTGACCAGGAAGAACCGATGCTCCGGCTTGTTTTCACCCATAGCGCCGAACACGTGGAATGGCGTTTCCACCTTGCTCGCGTCTTCGGCGTTGTAGGCCGACACATATCCGCAGATCGGCACCCGCGAGCCCTTGTTCAGCAACTTGGCAACGGCACGGGTGACTTCACCGCCGACGTTCTCGAAATATACATCGATGCCATCCGGGCAGGCCGCCGCCAGATCGCCTTCCAGATTGCCAGCCTTGTAATCGACGCAGGCATCGAAGCCCAGCTCTTCGACCACGAAGCGGCATTTTTCCTCACCACCGGCAATGCCGACCACCCGGCAACCGAGCTGCTTGGCGGTCTGGCCCACAACGGTGCCGACCGGTCCGGAGGCAGCGGAGACCACGACGGTTTCCCCGGCCTGGGGCTTGCCGACGTAGGTCAGCCCGCAATAACCGGTGCGGCCCGGCATGCCGGCTACGCCCAGATAGGTCTGCAGTGGCACACCGCGCGGCTCGATCTTGTAGATCATCGGCGCGTCACCGGGCACGATGCAGTATTCCTGCCAGCCGGAATAGGAAGTGACCAGATCACCTTCCTGGTAGTTCGGCGACTTCGATTCGATCACCCGACCCACGCTTTCACCCACCATGACCTCACCGATACCGACCGGGTCCATATAGCCCTTGGCATCGTTCATGCGCGGGCGCATGTAGGGGTCCAGCGACAGCCACAGGGTCTTGATCAACACTTCACCGTCGCGCAGCTCGCGCACCGGCGCTTCGGTCAGGACCAGATCACCATCCTGGATTTCCCCCTGGGGGCGTCGCTCTAGAATTATTTTTCGATTGATAAGGGCAGACATGCTCAAGGCCTCCGAGCTGTGAATGGATGGGGCACCGGCCCCGTTCTGTCCGAGCATAAACCACCGGGCGCGCCGGGCGTGCCGTTATTCATGGGAATGATTGCATGCCAGTATCGGCCACCATGCTTCCCCAGTCTTCACGCCGTCATCTCTGCCCACATCCGTCATCCTTCCTCCAATCGTCGTCCTTCCTCCAATCGTCATCCTTCCCCTCAATCGTCATCCTTCGCGGAGGCGAAGGATCCACAGGTGACGCTGTAGTCTGCCGGGACGCTGGATCCTCGGCCTGCGCCGAGGATGACGTAGGGATGACGGGGTCAGGTGAACCACCTCAGGGGTGCGCCTGCGGCTATCACAGCCCCTCTTGCAGATACTGATCCTTCAGCCGTACATAATTGGCCGCGGTGTAGGGAAAGAATTCGCGCTCCTTGTCGCTCAGTGGCCTTATTTCCTTGGCCGGGCTGCCCATGTACAGGTAGCCACTGCGCAGGGTCTTGTTGGCCGGTACCAGGCTGCCGGCACCGAGAATCACCTCGTCCTCGATCACCGCGCCGTCCATGACGATGCTGCCCATGCCGATCAGGATGCGACTGCCGATCTTGCAGCCATGCAGCAACACCTTGTGGCCGATGGTCACATCGTCGCCGATGATCAGCGGATAACCGTCCGGGTTGAACGGCCCGGCGTGGGTGATATGCAGCACGCTGCCGTCCTGCACACTGGTGCGCGCACCGATGCGGATACGGTGCATGTCGCCGCGAATCACCGTGGCCGGCCATACCGAACAATCATCACCCAGCTCCACATCACCCAGCACCACCGCGCTGCTATCCACGAACACGCGCTCACCCAGAAGCGGCGTGTTGCCGGCAAATCGGCGTATATTCATCACTTACCCCTTGAATTGATTGGCTGCCGCCATCATCTAATCAGGCATTACAGTTGATTTTCATCGGCTGCCAATGGCCCGCTGGTTTGAGTACCATGGAGCCATTGTACGAACCCACGCTATTCAGGAAACCCCGCCATGTCCAATCCGCTGCTGCAATCCTATGACCTGCCCCCGTTCAGTTCGATCCAGCCCAGCCATGTCAAGCCGGCCATCGAGCAGATCATCGCAGACAGTCGCGCCCAGCTGGCGGAGCTGCTGGACAACCCACCGGCGCAGTGGAGCTGGAGCACCCTGGTCGAGCCGCTGGATGAAATGGGCGAGCGCCTGTCCCGCGCCTGGTCACCGGTCAGCCACCTGAACGCGGTAATGAACAGCGCCGAGCTGCGCGACGCCTATAACAGCTGCCTGCCGCTGCTCAGCCAGTTCTCCACCGAGATGGGCCAGAACCAGGCGCTGTATACCGCCTACCGCCAGTTGGCCGACAGCGCTGGTTTCGCCGAGCTGGACCCGGCGCAGCAGACTATCATCGAACATGCCCTGCGCGACTTCCGCCTGTCCGGGATCGCCTTGCCCGCTGAACAACAGCAGCGCTACGGCGAACTGCAGATGCGCCTGTCGGAACTGCAGAGCAAGTTCTCCAATCAGCTGATGGATGCCACCCAGGCCTGGACCAAGCACATTACCGATGCCAGCCAGCTGGATGGTCTGCCCGAGTCGGCCCTGGCCCAGGCGCGGCAGGCCGCCGCTGCCCGCGAGCTGGATGGCTGGCTGATCACCCTGGAATTCCCCAGCTACTACGCGGTGATGACCTACGCCAATGACCGCGCCCTGCGCGAAGAGATCTACACCGCCTATTGCACGCGTGCTTCGGACCAGGGCCCGAACGCCGGCGATAATGACAATGGTCCGCTGATCGAGGAAATCCTGCAGCTGCGCCATGAGCTGGCTGGGCTGCTTGGTTATGCCAATTACGCCGAGCTGTCGCTGGCCACCAAGATGGCCGATAACACCGATCAGGTGCTGGGCTTCCTGCGCGATCTCGGCCAGCGCAGCCGGCCCTTCGCCGAAGCCGACCTGCAGGCATTGAAAGACTTTGCCGCGAGCCAGGGCTGCGCCGATCTGCAGAGCTGGGACACCGGTTACTATGCCGAACAGCTGCGCCAGCATCGCTACGCCATCTCCCAGGAAGAGCTGCGCCCCTGGTTCCCGGTGGACCGGGTGCTGCAAGGCATGTTCGGCGTGGTGGGCCGGTTGTACGGAATAGAGCTGCGCGAAGTCGCCGACTTCGAGCGCTGGCACGCCGACGCCCGCCTGTTCGAGGTGCTGGAAAAGGGCGAGGTGATCGGCCGTTTCTTCCTCGACCTGTATGCCCGCAGCCACAAGCGCGGCGGCGCCTGGATGGATGGCGCCCGCGACCGTCGGCGCCTGCCGGGTGGCGAACTGCAGCGGCCGATTGCTTATCTGGTGTGCAATTTCACTCCAGCGGTGGGCGACCAGCCAGCGCTGCTGACCCACGATGAGGTCACCACCCTGTTCCACGAATTCGGCCACGGCCTGCATCACCTGCTGACCCGCGTCGATTACCCCGCTGCCTCCGGTATCAACGGCGTAGCCTGGGACGCGGTCGAGTTGCCCAGCCAGTTCATGGAAAACTGGTGCTGGGAGCCGGAAGGCCTGGCGCTGATTTCCGGCCACCATGAAACCGGCGAGGCGCTGCCGCAGGACCTGCTGGACAAGATGCTGGCCGCCCGCAACTTCCAATCCGGCCTGGGCATGCTGCGCCAGATCGAGTTCTCGCTATTCGACTTCGAGCTGCACGCCCAGGACGGTAACAGCCGCAGCGCGCGCGAGGTACTGCAAGCGGTACGCGATGAGATTTCGGTCATGCCGCCGCCCGCCTTCAATCGCTTCGAGAACGGCTTCGCACATATTTTCGCCGGTGGCTATGCCGCGGGCTACTACAGCTACAAGTGGGCGGAAGTGCTGTCGGCCGACGCCTTCTCCCGCTTCGAGGAGGAAGGCATCTTCAACGCCGAAACCGGCAAGGCCTTCCGTGACAATATCCTGGCCCGCGGTGGCAGCCGCGAACCCATGGAACTGTTCGTCGCCTTCCGGGGCCGCGAGCCATCCGTGGATGCCCTGCTGCGCCACAGCGGCCTGATTGGAGAGCAAGCAGCATGAGCGATCAATCGGAACCGGTAAAACGCTTTATCGCCGGGGCGGTATGCCCGGCGTGCAGCCAGATGGATACCATCCGCATGTTTCAGGTGGACGACGTACCCCATCGCGAATGCGTCGCCTGTGGCTACGCCGATACCCTGGATGAACGGGGTAATTCCGTACCCAGTGAACTTCCGACCCGGGTGACCATCCAGCCATCGAGCAAACCGTCACCCACCACCAAGGTGGCGCAGTTCTATCCGAATCCGAAGTTGAAGAAGAAGGACTGATATGAACGGCCGGGCTCCGGCTAGGCCCCATCGCCGCGAGGCGCGGCTTGTATGGTATGCCTACAGGTCCAAAATGGACCTGTCAGGGTGGAGGGGCTAGCGCCGCTTCCGATCTCACGATACGGACTGTAGGAGAGTTCGCCCCACCCTCACCGAAACGCCAATAGAGAATCCAT
>DXBL01000135.1 GCA_019116555.1 Candidatus Pseudomonas excrementavium | reverse complement strand
ATCACTCCACCAGACAATCCACAAAATGCCGCACACTCCCATCCTCCTGCGTGATGGGTCGCAGTCCATGTATATCGCTCTCAAACCCCGGAAACTGTTGATCCTGGGCGAGGGCGATACGCAGGTAGTCGGTGATCGCGCTGCTGTCGTCAGGAAAGCGTTCGCCTGGCATGATTACCGGGATGCCGGGTGGGTAGGGGACGAGCATGACGGCGCTGATGCGGCCGGCCAGTTGATCGACCGGGACCATTTCCACCTGGCCGCGGACCATTTGCTGCCAGGCGTCGGCGGGGCGGATGACGATGTCCGGCAGTTCGGTGTAGATCTGCCGCAGTACGCGCACCATACGTTGTTCCTTGTAGAAACGATGCAGTTGCTGGCAGAGGTCGCGCAGACCCATATCGGGGTAGTGGCCGCTGCGGGCGATGGCGGGCAGAGTGAGATCCAGCGGGGTGTTGCTGTCGTAGAGGCGTTTGAATTCCTGCAGCTCTGAGACCAGCGCGCTCCATTTGCCCTTGGTGATGCCCAGCGAGAACAGGATCAGGAAGGAGTACAGGCCGGTCTTTTCCACGACCAGGCCGCGTTCGGCAAGAAAGCGAGTGACGATGGCGGCGGGGATTCCGGTACGGCCCAGCCGGCCATGTTCTTCGACGCCGGGGGTCAGCAGGGTGACCTTGATCGGGTCGAGCATAGCGTAATCATCGGCCATCTCGCCGAAACCGTGCCAGTCGGCGTGGTTGTCCAGGGTCCAGTCGCTGGCTTGCAGTTCTTCATTGTCCAGCGCCTGTTCCGGCTCCCAGACATCAAACCACCATTCATCTTCGGCCAGGCGTTCGGCAGTCTGTTGCATGGCGCGGCGGAAGGACAGCGCTTCGTCCAGGGTTTCCTGCACCAATGAGCGGCCCGGCTCACCGGCCATCATGCCGGTGGCCACGTCAATCGAGGCGATGATGCCGTAATGCGGCGAGGTGGAGGTGTGCATCATGAAGGCTTCGTTGAAGCGCTCCACGTCCAACTGCTGCTCCACGCTGTTTTCGGCGAGGATGATGGATGCCTGGGACAGGGCGGCCAGTACCTTATGCGGGGATTGCGTGGCGAACACCAGCGGATGTTGGGCGCGATCGAAGCCGCGCTTGCTGCCCATGCCGTGGCGGCCTGCGTAGAACTCATGAAAGGCGGCGTAGCCATACCAGGCCTCATCGAAGTGCAGCACTTCGACGGCGTCTTCCAGCTCGTCCTTGATCAGCTCGGCGTTGTAGCACAGGCCGTCGTAGGTGGAGTTGGTCAGCACGGCCAGGCGGATGCGCGGGGTACGTCCCTGCAGCAATGGGTGTTCGGCCAGGCGCTCGCGCAGGTTCTGCGGGGAGAAGGAGTCCAGGCTGATGGGGCCGATGATGCCGTAGTCGTTGCGCGATCCGGTCAGGTACACCGGTATCGCACCGGTCATGGTGATGGCATGCAGGATGGATTTATGGCAGTTGCGGTCGACCAGTACCACGTCATCCCGGGTGACGAAGGCGTGCCAGATGATCTTGTTGGCGGTAGAGGTGCCGTTGATCACGTAGAAACTGTGGTCGGCGCCGAAGGTGCGGGCGGTATTGGCCTCGGCTTCGGCGATAGGGCCGTTATGGTCGAGCAGGGAGCCCAGCCCGGGCACCGATACCGACAGGTCCGAGCGCAGGGTGTTTTCCCCAAAGAAGTCATGGAAGGCGCGACCTACCGGGCTCTTGCGAAAGGCCACACCGCCGCCATGACCGGGGGAATGCCAGGAATAGCTGGCGCGGCCGGTGTAGTCGAGCAGGGCCTTGAAGAACGGCGGCAGCAGCTGTGACAGATAGGCCCGGGCGGTGCGGGCGATCTGCCCGGCGATGAAGGGCATGGTGTCTTCGAACAGGTAGATGATGCCACGCAGTTGGTGCAGGTCGCGCAGGTTGCTGAGCAACTGATTGTCCAGCGCGTGGGCGGTGCTCAGCGCCATGATCGGCAGTTCCGGTGAGCGCGAGTGGGCGGCGGCAAACAGCTTGCGGACCGGCTCCAGCCCCTGCTGATCATCATGTTCTGCACTGAAGAGGATGCAGGACAACCCGCGATGGGCCTCGGCTACCAAGCGGCCTTCATCGAGGGAGGTGGTGGAAAGCACTTCAAAGCCTTCGTGTTTCAGGGCATTGAAGAGCTCGCTGAGTTGCTGGCCGGCCACGTTGCCGCGTCCGCAGTCAGGATTGATCACCAGAATCGGGAAATGCAGGTGCTTGAACATGCGGTCTCCTGTGTGGAAGGCCGTTCACCTAACCCTCTCGCATCCGAGCTATCCCTTTCGTCATTCTCGGCGAAGGCCGAGAATTCAGCTTGTTGCCTGGCTCCAGCGTTTGCCGGTGGATCCTTCGCCTGCGCGAAGGATGACGATATAGACATGGAAGGATGACAGTATGGATGTAAGTGAACGGCATTCGCCTTTTGAATAGGGTCTATCTCACAGTGTTGTGCTGCAACAGGCGATTGGCAAGCTCGTCGCAGGGGTAGCATGGCAGCGCTGCCGCCGCCGGGAATGATATGCTGCACGCCCTACGTTATGTCTTGCCGGGAGACCGAGTGTGAAATGGGATCTGGAAAACCCCTTTATCGATGAGATTCGCGTGCTGCCAGAGGATATCGACGAGCTGGGGCATGCCAACAATGCGGTCTATGTGCGCTGGCTTGAGCGCTGCGCCTGGCAGCATTCACGGTCGCTCGGCCTGGGGCTGGACGAATATCAGCAACTGGACCGGGCCATGGTAGTGGTGCGTCACGAGATCGATTATCTGGCGGCGGCCTACCTGGATGAAGAACTCTGCATGGGCACCTGGATCGTCAGCTGGGACAGCAAGCTGCGCATGACGCGTCAGTTCCAGCTGTGCCGGCCCCGCGATGGTGCCACGCTGCTGCGTGCCCATACCACCTTCGCCTGTGTCGAGCTCAGCAGTGGACGGCCGCGGCGGATGCCGCGGGAGTTCATCGAGCTGTATGGCAAGGCGATCGTTGCGGTTTAACGATACTCGCAGAGGTAGGCGGTATCCTGTTCTACCTGCAGATTGAAACGGCTGTTGGCCGGCACGGTGAAACGGGTGCCGGCGCCGAACTCTTCCCATACGTCACTGCCGGGCAGCTTGACGGTCAGATGGCCGGTGATGACATGCATGATTTCCAGGCTGCCGGTACCGAATTCGTATTCGCCGGGGGCCATGACGCCGACTGTGGCTGTACCGTCGGGCTGGCGAAAGGCGATGGAAGCTACTTTTCCTTCGAAATACTGATTGGTATTGAACATCCGGTGACTCCAGGGACGGTGTAAAAGGGCGCACATTATGCCTGTCGCGCGTCTCGCCAACCAGTGCCCAGACGGCCTGCGATTGCCGCTGTGTGGCTGGCTGATGGGCCCAAGCCTGCTATGATCCAGCAGGAATTATCGAACTGATCATGTGGGGATTCTGGTATGGCCAATGTAGCCTTTGTGGGACTGGGAGTAATGGGGTATCCGATGGCGGGGCATCTGGCCCGGGCCGGACACGAAGTGACGGTATACAACCGCACGGCCGACAAGGCGGCGGCCTGGGTCAAGGAGTATGGCGGCAGGGCCTGTGCGACGCCGGCCGAAGCGGCGGCGGAGCAGGACTTCGTGATGATCTGCGTGGGCAATGACCAGGACCTGCTGCAGGTAGTGGACGGGGCGGACGGTATCCTCTCCGGGGCGCGCAGCGGCACTGTCATCGTCGATCACACCACCGCCTCGGCCGGCGTAGCGCGTCAGGTGGCCCAATTGGCCACTGAGCGCGGCGTGGGTTTTCTCGATGCGCCGGTATCGGGTGGACAGGCCGGTGCCGAACATGGCCAGTTGACGGTCATGGTGGGCGGTGACGAGTCGGTATTCGACCTGGCACGGCCGGTCATCCACTGTTATTCCAGAATGATCCGTCTGATGGGCCCGGTAGGCAGCGGTCAATTGACCAAGATGGTCAACCAGATCTGCATCGCCGGCCTGGTGCAGGGGTTGGCCGAGGCGTTGAACTTCGCCGAACATGCTGGCCTGGACGGCGAAGCGGTGGTGTCGGTGATCAGCAAGGGCGCGGCTCAGTCCTGGCAGATGGAGAATCGCCACAAGAGCATGCTGGCCGGCGAGTATGATTTCGGCTTTGCAGTGGACTGGATGCGCAAGGATCTGGCCATCGTGCTGGATGAGTCCCGCCGCAATGGCGCCCAGTTGCCGGTTACGGCGTTGGTGGATCAGTTCTATGCTGACGTGCAACAGATGGGTGGTAGCCGCTGGGATACATCAAGTCTGATTGCCAGACTCAAGAACGGAAAATAAAATACGTGGCGCCCGACCGTCGGGCGTCCCAGTATTCCGTCACGAGATGCTCACCCATGAAATGCCGAGAAGGCTGCGGCGCCTGTTGCATAGCGCCCTCGATTACCTCGCCGATCCCGGGTATGCCCCAGGGCAAGCCGGCGGGTGTGGCTTGTATTCACCTGGCAGCGGATCGGCGCTGTAACATCTTTCACTCACCGGACCGCCCGGCAGTCTGTGCGGGTTTCCTGGCCGATGAGCAGGTCTGTGGACACAGTGCCGAAGAGGCGGTGCAGATCCTGACCTGGTGGGAGCAGGCCACAGCCTGCTGACGTTGCAAGTCGGCCACAAAAAAATCCGCGATATGCGGAATGCCTTCACTTGACCTCTTAGCCTCGGAGTTCCCCTTTCCGTCATTCTCGGCGAAGGCCGAGAATCCAGCTTGCAGCCCGGCTCCTGTGTTGCCGGTGGATCCTTCGCCTTCGCGAAGGATGACGGTTAGACGTAAGTGAACAGCATCCGCGATATGCGGGCTTTTTTGTACCTAGGCGGCGACTTACTTGCTCGGATAATCGCGCTTGGTGTGGCCGGTGTACAGCTGGCGCGGACGACCGATCTTGTACGGGTTGCTGATCATCTCGTTCCAGTGCGCGATCCAGCCCGGGGTGCGGCCGGTGGCGAAGATCACGGTGAACAGC
Source organism: Candidatus Pseudomonas excrementavium (assembly GCA_019116555.1). Lineage (GTDB taxonomy): Bacteria > Pseudomonadota > Gammaproteobacteria > Pseudomonadales > Pseudomonadaceae > Halopseudomonas > Halopseudomonas excrementavium. Next base: position 335 of record DXBL01000135.1, on the reverse strand, counting down.
TCGGCAGGAATGCCGATGGCCTTGAGGATGATGCCCGAGTAGAAGTCGACGTTCGGGTACAGGTTGCGCTCGATGAAATAGGGATCGGTCAGGGCGATCTCTTCGAGCTTCATGGCCAGTTCCAGGTGCGGATCGTTGATGCCCAGCTCGCCGAGTACTTCGTCGCAGGTCTCTTTCATGACCTTGGCGCGCGGGTCGAAGTTCTTGTACACGCGATGACCGAAGCCCATCAGCTTGAACGGATCATCCTTGTCCTTGGCCTTGGCGATGAAGGTTTCGATGTTGGATACATCGCCAATCTCATCCAGCATGCGCAGCACGGCTTCGTTGGCGCC
>DXBL01000134.1 GCA_019116555.1 Candidatus Pseudomonas excrementavium | reverse complement strand
TTTCTGCCGGGGACCGCAGAGATCCGCCGCCTGCAACGCCGGCTGGAACAGGCGCTGGACAGCTACCCCTATGTGGATATCGCGCCCTTATATGGCGATCTGGATTTCGCCACCCAACGCCAGGCCATCAGCCCGGCGCCGGCCGGGCGGCGTAAGGTGGTGCTGGCCACGCCGATTGCCGAAACCAGCCTGACCATCGATGGGGTACGGGTGGTCATCGACTCGGGGCTGCACCGCGAGCCGGCTTTCGACCCGGTATCCGGTATGACTCGGCTGCACACCCGGCGTATCTCCAGGGCGGCTGCCGAGCAGCGGGCCGGCCGTGCTGGCCGTACCGAGCCGGGAGTATGTTATCGGCTGTGGTCGGCTGGCCAGCAGGAACAGCTCGCTGCCCAGGGCCAGGCGGAGATTCTGCAGGCGGATCTCGCCCCGCTGGCCTTGCAGTTGGCGCAGTGGGGGATCGATTATCCGACGGAACTGCGCTGGCTGGACCTGCCGCCGACTGCCGCGTTGCAGCAGGGTCGCGATCTGCTGGTCCAACTGGGCGCCATCGAGCGAACTGGGCGGGGCTGGCAATTGACCGAACACGGCGCAGCGCTGACGACCCTGCCGATGCACCCGCGGCTGGCGCATATGCTGTTGCGTGGCCAGCAATTGGGGCTGGGTCGCCAGGCCTGCCGACTGGCGGCGATTCTCGGGGAGCGTGACCTGCTGCGCGGCGTGGAGGATGCGGATATCGCCCGCCGGCTGGCGGCTTTCGACCAGCCCGCCGGTGAGCCGGCGCTGGATCGCGGTGCGCTGCAGCGGGCGCGCCAACTGGCGGGGCAGTGGCAGCGCTTGATCGAGCGCATCGGTAAGGAGCAATCCTTGCCGGAGCCGGACAACGAGCGCTGGGCCGGCCTGCTGCTGGCGCTGGCCTACCCGGACCGGATTGCCCAGCGTCGGGGCGAGCAGGGCGCGGACTATCGGTTGGCCAATGGCCGTGCCGCCACCTTCGCCCAGGTGGATAGCCTGCAACAGCAGCCCTGGCTGGTGGTCGCCAGCCTCGGTGGCCATGCCAGTCAGCGCAACGCGCGCATATTCCTGGCCGCGGCGCTGGACCCGCAGTGGCTGGAGCAGTACCTGCCGGAGATGCTGCGTGTCGAGCAGACCCTGGAATGGGACCCGCGCAGCGAAACCCTGATTGCCGAGCGCCAGCAGCGGGTCGGCAGCCTGGTGCTGCAGCGCGAGCCGTTGGCGGATATCGATCCGGCCCAGCGTAGCCGGGCGCTGTGCAATGTGGTGCGCAAGCAGGGATTGGCCCTGTTGCCCTGGACACCGGTGCTGCGCCAGTGGCAGGCGCGAATTCTGCTGCTGCGGCAGTTGGATGAGCAGCAGGAGCTCAGCAGCCGGTGGCCGGATGTTTCCGATCAGGCACTGCTCGATGACCTGGAGGAATGGCTGGCGCCCTGGCTGGACCGGGTCACCCGCCTGGCCCATTTCGCCAACCTGGATCTGTCTGCCATTCTCACCGGGCTACTGCCCTGGCCGTTGCCGCAACAGCTGGATGAACAGGCGCCCACGCACTGGACAGTGCCCACCGGCTCGCGCATCCGCATCGACTACAGCGAGCTGCCGCCGGTGCTGGCGGTGCGCTTGCAGGAGATGTTCGGCAGCCGCGAGACACCGCGCATCGCCCAGGGCCGGCTGGCGCTCAAGCTGCATCTGCTGTCCCCGGCGCGCCGGCCGGTGCAGGTAACCCAGGACCTGGTCGGGTTCTGGAGCGGCAGTTATGCCGAAGTGAAGAAGGACATGAAAGGCCGCTACCCCAAGCATTACTGGCCGGATGATCCGTTGCAGGCCGAGCCGACCACCAGGGCCAAGCCGCGCAAGGGTTGAGGTTTGAAGTAACGCCAACCCCACCTTTAAGCCGTTGCCACCCGCGCGTACAATGCCGGGCCCGGTTCACCTTCGGAGCACCACCATGGACAATACCAGCCAGATACTCGAACGCAGCGCCGAGCTGTTTGCCGGCCAGCGCCTGCTGTTGGTCAATCCGCCCGTGGATGGGCTGACCCGCCAGTTGCCGGCCGATTGGCATGTCTGGACCTGGGACTACTTCGTGCAGCAGGGCCTGAGCACGGGGCTGGATGAGGCGCATCTGCATTTTTCCCATCTCTGCCCGCAGATCGACGGGCTGGATGGCGCGGTTCTGATAATGCCCAAGGCCATCGAGCGCGCCGAATTTGCCCTGGCGCAGATGGCGCCGCTGCTGCGGGCGGGCTGTCCGCTGTATCTGGTGGGCGAGAAGAAGGGCGGCATTACCCGGGCGGAAAAGCTGCTGGCGGCCCATGGCGTTGCCATCGAGAAGCTCGATTCCGCACGGCATTGTCAGCTGTGGCGCTGCGTTGTCCAGGGCGAGGCGGCTCCGTTCCGGCTGGAAGACTGGCAACGTTCCATTTCCTTGACCTTCCCTGACCAGACCGTCGAGCTGGTCAGCCTGCCCGGTGTATTCAGCCATGGCCGGCTGGACGAAGGCAGTCAGTTGCTGCTGGAGGAGATGGCGTCATTGCCGGCGGGCAAGGTACTGGACTTCGGCTGCGGAGCCGGCGTGTTGGCCACGGTGCTGGCCCGGCGCAATCCGGATAGCCGCTTCGAACTGGTGGATATCGACGCCATGGCGCTGTACTGCGCCGCGCAGACATTGCTGGCCAACGGAGTAGAGGCGCAGGTCTATCCCTCCGACGGCTTGAGTGATGTGCATGGCCGCTTTGCTGCCGTGGTCAGCAACCCGCCGTTTCATACCGGCATCCGCCACGACACCAGCATCGCCGAGGAATTCTTCAATGAGGTGACCCGCAACCTGCTGCCGGGAGGCGAATTGCGTATCGTCGCTAATGGCTTTCTCAAATACCCGCCGCTGATCGAGGAGCACATCGGACCCTGCCGCGTGTTGCGTGAGAACAACCGGTTCAAGGTGTACTCGGCGGTGGCGCCGGGTTGATTCAACCGGCTGGCCTTGCTACAGTGGCCGCCGTCTTAGGGGAGTAGTCTCTCCGGAAGAGCTTCTCCCTGAAGTTTCTTCCACGGCAAACGTCAACATATTCGGCCCGCAGGCCGTGGCGTTTGCGACCCGCCGTCACCTTGTGTGACTGGGTCTGACGAGACCTTTGACATAGGAACACCAGCCGAGGGCGGGGGTGTTCGTATGTCATTGGAATGGTCGACCCGCCCTCTTTTGGAATATTCGTGGAAGCCTTTTTCGTTTCAACCGGGGTAGTCACGCTGGCAGAGATCGGCGACAAGACTCAATTGCTGGCATTATTGCTGGCGGCACGTTTCCGTCGGCCCTGGCCCATCATCTGGGGAATACTTCTGGCCACTGTGGCCAATCACGCCTTGGCTGGCGCGGTGGGGCAGCTGGTTGCCGATCTGCTCAGTGATACCTGGCTGTACAGCCTGCTGGCGGTCAGTTTTCTGGCCGTAGCGGCCTGGACCCTGGTCCCCGACAAGCTCGATGAAGACGACACTCCACCGATCAGCCGTTACGGCGCTTTCATGGCGGCGTTGGTGGCCTTCTTTCTGGCCGAGATGGGCGACAAGACCCAAGTGGCCACCGTCGTGCTGGCAGCGCAATTCGATGCCTATCTGTGGGTGGTGGTGGGGACCACGCTGGGCATGATGCTGGCCAATGTGCCGGTGGTGTTTCTGGGTAACGTGGCGGCGGGCAAGCTGCCCCTGGGGCTGATTCGCCGGATCACCGCGTTGATCTTCCTTGCCCTGGGGTTATATGCGGGTTGGATGGCCTGGACGCATATGATGTGAACACCAGGCTGGCCGGCAGTCACCGCGGACGAGCTTGTGCTCGTCCCTCCCGGGACCCATTTCTCATCAGTTTCTAGTTATTTCATAAAGGAATATGCAAGTTTCAAAATAGTATTTTTTGCTATATCTGCTCTCGTCTACTATCTCCCCGTCGATACGCAAGTATCAAACCATGATCCGGAGCAAGACCATGACCGCAACAACACAACTTCATGCGGCTGTGGACGATCAGAAGGTATTGGCCGCCATTACTGAAGCGCTGAAAAGTATTCAGTTCGGTGCAGTGGAAATTACCCTGCACAACGGCCAGGTGGTGCAGATCGAGCGCAAGGAAAAGATCCGCTTCCAGCCCCCGATACGAACGTCCTGATTACCCGACTACGGGACTGTGCCAACACGATTTCAATAAACACCCGCCGACTGGATCACCAGAGGTGTGTGCAACCGATACCACAACATGGAGAACACCATGACACGGCTTGCCACATCCAGTCAGACCCGTCTCTGTAAAAGCGTCACTGCACGAATGTGTCGGTAATCAGACCCGACCTGAGCGATTTTTCTGACAGCTTTTACCGAGTGCTTATCATGAAGAAAATTCTACGCAATACCCTGGTGGGTGGCCTTGCCACGCTGCTGGCCGGCTCTGTGCTGGCAGACAACATCACGCTGCTGAACGTGTCCTATGACCCGACCCGCGAGTTTTACCGTGAATTCAACAATGCCTTCAGTGCTTACTGGAAAAAGACCGCCGGCGATACCGTGACCGTGCGCCAGTCCCATGGCGGCTCCGGCTCCCAGGCCCGTGCGGTGATCGATGGACTGGATGCCGATGTGGTGACTCTGGCCCTGGCCTATGACGTGGACGCCCTGCGTCAGCATGCCAACCTGATCCCGGAAAACTGGCAGAGCCGGTTGGAGCGCAACAGCTCGCCCTATACCTCGACCATAGTGCTGCTGGTACGCAAGGGTAATCCGAAGAACATCAAGGACTGGGATGACCTGGTACGCAATGACGTGGAAGTCATCACCCCCAACCCGAAAACCTCCGGCGGTGCCCGCTGGAATTACCTGGCGGCCTGGGGCTATGCGCTGAAACACAATGGCGGTGATCAGGACAAGGCCTACGAGTTCGTCAGCAAGCTGTTCGCCAACGTGCCGGTACTCGACCCGGGCGCCCGCGGCGCGACCAATACCTTCGTCCAGCGCGGGCTGGGTGATGTGTTCATCGCCTGGGAAAACGAGGCCTACCTGTCGGTCGAGCAACTGGGCAAGGGCCAGTTCGAAATCGTGGTGCCGTCGATCAGCATCCTGGCCGAGCCGCCAGTGAGCGTGGTGGACAGGAATGTCGAACGCAAGGGGACCCGCGCGGTGGCGGAAGCCTACCTGCAATACCTGTATAGCGACGAAGCCCAGCGTCTGGCGGCCAAGCATTATTACCGTCCGAGCGATCCAGCGATTGCCAAGGAATTCACCGATGAGTTCGTCGATGTCGAGCTGTTCACCATCGATGACGTCTTTGGCGGCTGGGACAAGGCGCAGAACGAGCATTTCAATGATGGTGGCCAGTTCGACAGCATTCTCGAGGCATTGAGCAAGCGCTGACAGGCGAGACCGCTGGATCCCCGCCTTCGCGGGGATGACGCTACGGGGAGGTCGGGGTAAAGGCTGAAGCCTCCGCACCCACCCCCGTCATCCTCGGCGAAAGCCGGGGATCCATACGTCGAGTGGCTTCATTTTACATCAGAGGTAATGCATGTTTTCTGCCACCAAGCACCGCAGGGTCATACCCGGATTCGGGCTGACCATGGGTTTCAGCCTGCTGTACCTGGGCTTCATCTTTCTCATCCCGGTGGGCGGACTGCTGCTGTATACCTCGCTGATGAGCTGGGATGAATTCTGGAAAACCATCAGTCATCCGCAGGTGGTGGCGTCCTACAAACTGTCCTTCGGCGCCTCGTTGATCGGCGCCACCATCAATCTGGTATTCGGTGCGCTGGTGGCCTGGGTGCTGGTGCGCTATCGCTTTCCCGGCAAGAAGGTGGTCGATGCACTGGTGGATCTGCCGTTCGCGCTGCCCACTGCGGTGGCGGGTATTGCCCTGGTTACCCTGTACGCTTCGACCGGCTGGGTAGGGCAATATCTCGATGTCTTCGGCATCAAGGTCGCCTATTCCCAGTTGGGGGTGGTGATCGCGCTGACCTATATCGGCCTGCCCTTTGTGGTGCGTACCGTGCAACCGGTGCTGGAAGATCTGGAGGCCGAGCGCGAGGAAGCGTCCGCCAGCCTGGGTGCCAGCCGCTTCACCACCATCCGCCGGGTGATCCTGCCATCCCTGTTGCCGGCCTTGCTGACCGGTTATGCGCTGGCCTTTGCCCGCGCCGTCGGCGAGTACGGGTCGGTGGTGTTCATCTCCGGCAATATGCCTTATCGCACCGAGATCACCCCGCTGCTGATCGTTGCCAAAGCCGAACAGTATGACTATCAGGGGGCTGCGGCGATAGGCACCGTCATGCTGGTGGCCGCCTTCCTGCTACTGCTGCTGATCAATGGGCTGCAGTGGTGGACCCAACGTCGTGGCCGGTGAGGAAACCCTGATGACCACTCAAGTACTGACCCATGCAGGCAACCCCGAGCTGGCTGCCCGCTGGCGCCGCGCCACCGACGAACCGGCCTGGGTGCGCTGGACGCTGATCGGTGTGGCGCTGACCTTCCTGGCGCTGTTTCTGGTATTGCCTTTGCTCGTGGTGCTCTATGGCGCCTTCGAGCAGGGACTGCAGGTATGGTGGGCGGCGATCAACGAACCGGATGCGCTGGCAGCAATTCGCCTGTCGCTGATGGTGGTACTGATCGTTGTGCCGATCAATCTGGTGTTCGGCGTGGCCGCGGCCTGGGCAATCGCGAAGTTCGAATTCCGTGGCAAGCCGATCCTGATCTCGCTGATCGACATGCCCTTCGCCATCTCGCCGGTGGTGGTGGGGCTGATCTTCGTCATCCTGTTCGGCTCCCAGGGTTGGCTTGGCCCCTGGCTGGCGGCGCATGACCTGCGCATCATCTTCGCGGTACCGGGCATCGTCATCGTGATCGCCTTTGGCACCCTGCCGTTCATTGCCCGCGAGCTGATTCCGCTGATGCAACAGCAGGGCAAGGAGGAAGAAGAGGCCTCGCTGACCCTGGGTGCCAGCGGCTGGAAGACCTTCTGGTACGTGACCCTGCCGAACATCAAGTGGGGCCTGATCTACGGCGTGATCCTGTGTAACGCTCGGGCGCTGGGCGAGTTCGGCGCGGTGGCGGTGGTGTCCGGGCGCATTCGCGGCGAAACCAACACCATGCCGCTGCATATCGAGGTGTTGTACAACGAATACATGTTCACCGCCGCCTTTGCCGTGTCCTCGCTGTTGACTGGGCTGGCGCTGGTCACCATTGCGGTGAAGAGCCTGGTCGAGTGGCTGGGCGAACGCAGGGCGCGGCGGTAGTTGTGGGAGCGGCCTCGGCCGCGAACAGGTCTGGCAGAAAAGCATCGCGGCCAAGGCCACTCCCACTGAACAGGATGTGATTCCTCTTTGAAGCGAGTATCGCAATGAGCATTGAAATCGATCAGGTAAACAAGCGTTTTGGCGACTTCGTCGCTGTGGATAATGTCAGCCTCACCCTCAATAACGGTGAACTGACCGCCTTGCTCGGTCCCTCCGGCTCGGGCAAAACCACCTTGCTGCGCATCATCGCCGGGCTGGAGCAGCCGGATAGCGGACGCATCCGTTTTCACGGCGAAGACACCACCGACCTGCACGTCAGTGACCGGGGCGTCGGCTTTGTATTCCAGCATTACGCCCTGTTCAAGCACATGAACGTCTATGAAAACGTCGCCTATGGTTTGACCGTCAGGCCGCGTAGCCAGCGACCGAGCAAGGCGGAGATCCGCAAGAAGGTCATGCACCTGCTGGAAATGGTGCAGCTGGACTGGACCGCCGATCGCCTGCCATCGCAACTGTCCGGCGGCCAACGCCAGCGGATCGCCCTGGCGCGGGCGCTGGCGGTGGAGCCCAAGGTGCTGCTGCTGGATGAGCCCTTCGGCGCATTGGACGCCAAGGTACGCGCCGAGCTGCGCCGCTGGCTGCGGCGGCTGCATGACGAGATCCATGTCACCAGCGTGTTCGTCACCCACGACCAGGAAGAGGCGCTGGAGGTGTCCGACCGGGTGGTGGTGATGAACCACGGCCGGGTCGAACAGGATGGCGGTCCGGAAGAGGTCTATGACAACCCGGCCAATCCGTTCGTCTATCAGTTCCTCGGCAACGTCAATCGGTTCGGCGCGCGGCTCCGGGATGGTATGGCGCAGATCGGGCAGTTGCGGGTACCGGCTCCGGAATATGCCGGCCAGGGGGAAAGCCCAGCGGTGGCCTATGTGCGTCCCTATGACATCGAGGTGCTGCCGGGGGCCAGCGACGCCAGCCTGCCTGCCCGCATCGACCTGGTGTCGGTCATCGGCCCGCGGGTGCGGCTGGAGCTGCAGACCGAGAGCAGCAGCGAGACGGTACACGCGGAAATGTCCCGCAGCCGGTTCCGCGAGCTGGGCTTGGCCCAGGGCAGCGACGCCTGGATCAGACCACTCAATAGCCGCGTTTTTCTGGAAGACGGGGATATCCGCAGTGCCTGAAGCGGTGGCCATGGTGGCCGGTGACGCCGGTGGGGGTTAGGGTCTGTTGACGTTTCATGCGCAGCCGCGCAAAAGCAGGCCCGGCCCTGCGGGTTGCGCGTCAAATAGCGCCATGCTGCGTTGCAGGACTTGGCAAGGGAACAACCATTGCCTGCGTCCTGCGTCCTGCGTCCTGCGTCCTGCGTCCTGCGTCCTGCGCCTTGCCTGGCGCTATTTGGCGCTGCAACGCGGCTTGCGATGAAACGTCAACAGACCCTAGTATCCTCCCATGCCATTAATCAGTACGGGAGGATTGCATGAGCAATGATAGTTACACGCCACCGCGGGTCTGGACCTGGGACAAGGACAATGGCGGAAAATTTGCCAGTATCAATCGCCCGATCGCCGGGCCCACCCATGATCGGGAACTGCCCAGGGGCGAGCATCCGCTGCAGCTGTACTCCCTGGCGACCCCCAACGGCGTCAAGGTCACCATCATGCTGGAAGAGCTGATGGAACTGGGTATCGCCGAGGCCGAATATGACGCCTGGCTGATCCGCATCGCTGAAGGCGACCAGTTCGGCAGTGGCTTCGTTGGCGTCAATCCCAACTCGAAGATCCCGGCGCTGCTCGATACCAGCGTCAACCCGCCGTTGCGAGTGTTCGAGTCCGGTTCCATCCTGCTGTACCTGGCGGAGAAGTTCGGTCATTTCATCCCCCAGGACCTCGCCGGGCGCACCGAATGCCTCAACTGGCTGTTCTGGCAGATGGGCAGTGGTCCGCTGCTGGGCGGCGGCTTCGGCCATTTCTACGCCTACGCACCGGAAAAATTCGAGTACCCGATCAACCGCTACACCATGGAGGTCAAGCGGCAGCTGGACGTGCTGGACCGCCAGTTGGCCGAGCATCGCTACGTGGCGGGGGACGAATACAGCATCGCCGATATGGCGATCTGGCCGTGGTATGGCGGGGTAGCGACCAATCAGGTATACGAGGCCGCGGAATTTCTCGAAGCCCACAGCTACACCCATGTTCTGCGCTGGGCCGAAGAGGTCGGTCAGCGCCCGGCAGTGCAGCGTGGGCGACAGGTCAACCGCACCTGGGGCGAATTGGACGAGCAGGTACCGGAGCGGCATTCGGCCAGTGATTTCGATCACTGAACACCGACGATTGCCATAACGGCAAAACCTGTCTAGAATGCGCTCCACTTCGAGAGCAAATGGGTGATTAGCTCAGCTGGGAGAGCATCTGCCTTACAAGCAGAGGGTCGGCGGTTCGATCCCGTCATCACCCACCACTCGAGGTAACGCGCAGCGGTAGTTCAGTTGGTTAGAATACCGGCCTGTCACGCCGGGGGTCGCGGGTTCGAGTCCCGTCCGCTGCGCCATATACAAAGCCCTCGCATCGAGAGATGCGGGGGCTTTTTTGTTTCAGAACCGCGCCAGCTGCATCTCCTGCAACCGGCTCAGGGTGCGGCGGAACGGGAAGGTCAGGGCGCCTTCGGTGTAGAGCTCGGTCAAGGGCACGGCGGCTTCGATATACAGCGGCACGCGCCGGTCATAGCATTCATCCACCAGGGCGATCAGCCGGCGTACGCTGTCGTCCTGTTTTGACAACGGCGGCAACACCCGATCGCCGGCCATTACCTGTTCCACCGCATCCTCCGTTCCCCGCGCGATCCTTGCTTCCCGCTGGGCGCTGCTCAGGGCCGGCACCTGTCCCAAAAGGATGGCCGGGAAACGGTCGCACAGCGCCATGAAATCGGTAGCAGCCAGGGGGCGCTCGCAGAGTTCGGCAAAGGTGAACCATGCCGCTTGCGAACAGTGCCGCAGCGGTTGCAATTGCTGATGCTCCAGTTGCACTGGTTCGCTGGATACCGCCGTGCCGCCGCACAGCCGATCGAATACCCCCGCCAGTGCCGCTGCGTCCCGGACCCAGTAGCGCTGATGCTGCTGCCCCGGGTGCAGGCGGTGATCCTGGCCGCCATCCACATCGACCACCTGCATGTGCTCTTCCATCGCCGCCAGCGCCGGCAGCAATCGTTCGCGATTGTGCCCCTGTTCATACAGCTGGTGCGGCGGCTGGTTGGAGGTGGCAACCAGCACCACACCTTCGGCGAACAGCTCCAGAAACAGCCGGCCGAGAATGCTGGCGTCGCCGATATCGCTGATAAACAGCTCGTCGAAGCACAGCACCTGCACCTCGGCAGCCAGCTCCCCGGCGATAACGGTCAGCGGATCGGCGGTACCGGTCAGCTGGAACAGGCGGCGATGCACCCATTGCATGAAATGGTGGAAGTGCTGGCGCCGGCTGGGCACCGTGAGGCTGGCATGAAAGCTGTCCATCAGCCAGGTCTTGCCGCGGCCGACCGGGCCCCAGAGATAGACGCCACGCGGTGATTGCGGGTTGGCACTGTGCAGTGCCTCGAAGCAGCGTTGCAATTGCTCGACGGCATGCTGTTGCGCCGGGTCCGGAATATAGCTCTGTTGGGCGATGGCCTGCTGATACAGCGCCAGGGGAGATGCCATGGTCATGGGACGGAGTTTACCAGCAATGCTGTGGCGACTGCTGATCAGGGCGCGGGGTGCGGCAGCCAGATGGCTGGCGCGCAGCATTGGTGCCCCTGCTCCTCGATGATATGCAGCTGCGCGCCGGGGATCCGTTCGACCGCGTCGGCAAACAGTGCTGGCGGCACGCGCCTGTCCCGGGCCCCGAAGTACAGATGCCGCTCGCGGTCGTTGCGCCAGCTGTGGATGGCTGCGGGGTTGAGTGAATCGAACAGTCGACCATAACCATGATGGTCCGCCCACCGGTGGGTATCCACCGGGCTGGACAGGGCGATTACCCGGCGGATCGGCAAGTCTCGCTCACCCAGCAGCAAGGCCAGCACGCCGCCACCGGAATAGCCGGCCAGGGTGATCGACTCGATTTCGGGATTCTCTTGCAGCCAGTGGGTGAGACCGAGCGCCATGTTATCCACGACAACCGTCGAGTAACGCGAATAGGTCCAGAGCATCGGCTCGCAGCCTGGTGTCTGTGGGTTGCCGTAGCAGGGCCGGCCCAGATACAGCGCCGGTCCGGTGGTGTGACCCAACCAATGCAGCGCCTGGGGACTGGCCGGCGTCGGGTCGGGAGCAACTACCCGCCCACCGGCACGCCACGGGCGGCCATCCCCTTCAATAATGACCAGGGCATGATGCCCGCGCTGTCGGCGCTGATAGGAATATAACGGATAGTCGCTGCCGGGTAGCACGACCGGTTGCAGGCCAGACCGTGCGGCCGCCTCGTCGAGCTGCTGGGAAAGGGGCGTGCAGGCGGCTGCCAATGCGATCAGCAGCCAGCCGAGAAACAGGCGGACCGGCAAAACTGCCGGCCCGCTGGAGCCGCTGCGGTCAGCGCGCATCAACCGCAGCGCCCTGCCGGTCAGAAGTTCTGCCGGAAACGTATTTCAAAGGAATGCTCGTCGTAGTTGTTGTGCCCCACCAGGGTTTCCGCACGAAGCGCCAGGCTGCGGCTGATGCCCATATCCTTGGTCAGGCCCAGGCCGATACGGCCATAGTCCGACGACTGGGAGGGTGTGCGGCTGTTGAAGACGTTGCCCGGCGCCGCGACGAAGGCGGTACGCACCGAGGTGCCATCATCCTCGAACTCATGCTCCCAGGCCAGGCGCAGGTCGCCGGTCAGGCTGTCGGAAAACTGCACCGCGGTGGTGAAGCCGAGCTCGGAGACCAGTGACTGGATATCACTGCTGTCGACCCGCAGGGCCGCGGCGCCACCGCTTTCGGTGAAACCGTCGATTTCCACATCGGTGTAATGCAGGTAGGCGAACGGCTGAACGGCCAGATTGCGCACTTGCATGGACTTGATCACACCGACCGACAGGTTCCAGATATCCCCTTCGGTGTCGCCGTCGACGATGCCGAAGCCACTATCGCGGCTGGTATCGAACTCGGCGCGGCTGTAGCTCAGGTTACTTTCGAGATACAGCAGCGGCGCCAGTTCCAGCGAGCCATAGAGAATGCCGCCCCAGGTATCGGTGTCGGTGCCGCCCCGCGCCCCGGAAAAGTCCGAGTCGGTAGTGGAGTAGTGCAGGGCCACGCCCAGCTGCAGGGCGTCGCTGACATAGCGGTCGACACCGCCTACCAGGGTGTAGGTCTTGCTGTCATAGCCGAGGGCGGCAGAGGTACTGTCGTAATCGCCGCGGGTGTAGATGCCGCGGATGAAGTAGCCGAGATCGCCCTGATCACCGGAGGCTGCGCCGCCGCGGGCGATGCGCATGGAATCGACCATATCCGGTGACAGGTTGACGTTGGCATTGCTGTAATTCATCAGGTGAATGTCATTGCTGGCCATGCCGGTGCGGCGCAGGTCGGACAGCCGGTCCAGCACCACCCGACGGACCTGGCGGCTGTTGGCTGCAGCGGT
>DXBL01000133.1 GCA_019116555.1 Candidatus Pseudomonas excrementavium | reverse complement strand
GCCGGGCCTGTTTTTGCGCGATGCTGCGTTACTCGATGCTTATTTGGCCCACCAAACCTCGCATCTCGCGCCTTGCCTCGCGCAAAAACAGGCGCCGGCGCGCAGGCGAAGGAAACGGGAACAGACCCTAGAGTCAAGGCAGGAAAAGGGGAGAGATATGGCTAGGCGGCTCGACAATGCGCTACGGGTTTTATTGAGTTCCTACGTCACCACCGGTATATCCGCCGGGGTCGGACTGTTACTGGTGTCGGCCGGCACCTTTCTGTTACTCGGACGCTTCCCCGCTTCGGTGGCGGCCGTTGGCGCCATCATCTGTATCCCGCCCGACCATGCCCTGCCCCGGCGCGGCAAGTTTCTCAGCCTGCTGCCTGCAGCCCTGATCGGCCTGCCGCTGTTCGTCAGTGTGCAGGCACTGCATGATCAGCCGCTGTACCTGGGGTTGCTGCTGGTCCCGGCAACCTTCTTCGCGTTTCTGGCTGGTGCCTGGGGCCAGCGCGGCGTGCCCATCGTCATCTCGATCATGTTCGCAATGATCTTCTCCATGGCCATCCCGCAACAGCTCAATACCGGCTCGCTGATAAATACCGCCCTGTACTTCGCCTTGGGGTCGGTGTGTTATGTGCTCTATGCCACTGCCTCCAACGCGCTGCTCAACGGCCGTTATCGCGTGCAACTGCTGGCGCAGTCCATGCTGTCGCTGAGTCAGTTGATGCGTACCCAGGCTGATCGCTTCGATCCGGCGACGGACACCCCCACAACCGCCCAGTTGATGCAACAGCAGGCGGCCCTGGCGGACCAATTGCAATCGGCCCGTGACCTGCTGTTGGAATCGCCACGCACCACCCGCCGGCAGCGTCTGGCCGCCATGCTGATCAACGTGCTGGAAATGCGCGACCATCTGCTGGCCAGCGAGCTGGATCTGGACCTGATCAAATCCCGGCCGGATTCAGCGGCAGCCTTGACCGCCATGCGCAAGGTCATCGATCAGCTGGCGGACGAGGTCGACCGGATGGCCGATGCGTTGTTGCGTGGGCGCAAGCCCGGCCCGCTCACCGACCTGCGCCCGGCGCTGGCGGTGCTCAACCGGATCCAGAGCGAATCCCCCGACCAACCGCGCGATACACCGTCGCTCACCACCCTGATGCGCGGCCTGACCAACCGGGTGGGCAATATCAATGATGAAATCCTGCGGCTGAACCGATTGGCGCGCGGTGATGTCGAGCCTGACCTGGCGGCGGTACGCACCGCCTGGCAGCTGTTCGTCAGCCCTACCAGTTGGTCGCTGCGCCCGATTCTGGTGCTGTGGCGCTGGGATGCACCGCCCATGCGCCACGCCATTCGCGCTGCGCTGGCGATCGGCACCGGCTACCTGCTGTCCCTTGCCCTGCCCTGGGCGACCCATGGTTACTGGATTCTGGTGACCATCGTGGTGGTGCTGCGCGGTAGCCTGTCGCAGACCCTGGAGCGACGCAACAGCCGGGTCGCCGGTACCCTGCTGGGCTGCATTCTGGCCGGTGCGATTCTTTCCACCCAGGCGCCGACGCTGTTGCTGCTGGTGATAGTGCCCATCGCCCAGGCGGTATCCCATTCTTTCGCCATCAAGCGCTATCTGGTCACCGCCGTGTCCGCGACCGTGGTCAGCCTGGTGCAGGCCCACCTGCTCAGCGGTGTAGACGTTCCGGTGTTCAACGCGCTGGAACGCATTGCCGACACCCTGATCGGGGTGGGCATTGCCTGGGCTTTCAGCTACGTGCTGCCGTCGTGGGAGCGCAGCCAGATTCCCTCCCTGGTGAACCGCACGTTGTTGGCCCAGGCCAGGCATGCGCAGGTCGCACTCAACCTGGGGCACCTGACAGCGGTGGATGACGAGCCGGAACTGGAGTGGCGCCTGGCCCGCAAGGAGGCCTATGACAGTCTCTCGGCGCTGGTGCAGGCTACCCGCCGCTCCATCGCCGAACCCCGGGCGGTACGGCCGAAGCTGGAGTCACTGGAAAGTCTGCTGGGGCATGGTTATCAGCTGCTGGCGCAACTGACCACGGTGAAAACCATGTTGCTGATGCGGCGACACCAGGAGCAGGAGGACATTCAGAGTGCGCTGCGGATGGCAGCCATGGAGATCGAGAATACCCTGACCGCCGGGCAACCAGCGGAACCTGGCAACCCCCTGAGCGCGGGGGAATGGGGGCAGGATACGGCCCACACCGATCCCTTCGTCTACGACTTGAGGCCCTGGATACTGCGCCGCCTGGATCTGTCCTGCGGCATCGCGGAGCGCATCAGGGCCGATGCCAACGCGGCGTTGCAGCCTGGCGGGGAGCCGGAGGGCTCCCCCAGCCAGCCTTGACGTGCCGGTTTACACCATGTCCATGTTGGTGCGTTTGGCTTCGCGATAGTCGCGCACCACTGCGTAGCTGATCATCCCCAGCATACCCAGGGTGATGGCGGGCCAGACCAGAATGTAGGAACCCAGAATGATTGTCTGCATGATTATTCTCCTTGATTGAAAAACCAGCCTGCGAATGACCGCAGGCTATAACGAAAACCGCTCAGCGAGCGATGACTGCATCCTCCTCCAGCTCGTCTTCGGCGGGCTTGTTGTATTCCACCACCCGTTGCTGGATGAGATCGAAATCGAAGCGCTCATTGCTGGCCAGGCTGATGGCGATGCACACCAGGGTACTCACGCCATAGGCCGTCAGCGACGACAGCAGCACGGTGAAGTCACGCAGGGTGCCGACGCCAATCCAGGCGACGACCACAGTGGCGATGAAGAAAACGATCACGCCCATGCGCTTGCCGAAGAAGCCGAAAGCCATCAGGCCGCCCACCACACCGGCGCCCACCGCGGCCAGCAACTCCACACCCAACGCCAGCACACCGGTCATCGGCAACAGCTCGAAGCGCACCAGACAGAACATCAGCAAAGCCATGAGCACCGCCGAGGTAAAGGCCCTGTTGGTGACCCGGTCCCAGAAACAACTGGCGATGACCGGGAACACAATGGCACCCCAGAGCGCGCCGACGAATACCAGCATGACCAGGATATCCAGCGAGAAACTGGCGAAAATGATGCCGATGACGGTGGCGACGATCATGGTCATCCGGCCGATCAACAGCATCTTCTTAGGGTCGGCCTTGTTCTTGGCGATATTCTTGCCGTACACGTCAGCCATCATGATGGCTGACAGCGCCGACAGGTCCGAGTCGGCGGTGGAAGACAGCGAGCCGATCACCAGGATGAAGAACAGGCCGATGAAGAACGGCGGCAGATAACTGGAGACCATCTGCGGAATCAGGTTGTTCATGTTGCCATCCAGCGGCTGCACACCCACGGCCAGCGCCATCAGACCGATCATGCCCAGACCGATGACGATTGCCCCATAGCTGATGGTGGCGGTGATGAAGGTCGGCTTGATATGCGATTCGTCCACTGCGAACAGGCGCTGGGAAATGGTCTGGTTACCGATGGCATAGGCCAGCACCGCGACGAAGTACGGCGCACCCTGATGCAGGAACGCTTCCTTGGAGAAGATATTGACCTGCTCCGCGGTCAGGTTCGACAGATTGTCGGCGATCACCGCCGGCCCGCCCATGGCAAACAGCACCGCGGGAATGATCACCACGGCAATCGACATCATCGCTATCAACTGCGCAAAGTCGGTGAATACCGAAGCGCGGAAGCCAGAATACAGGGTGTAGCTGAGCACCCCCAACCCGGCAATGATGATCCCCGCCTGGAACGACAGCGGCGACAACACCGATACCAGTGCACCTGCCGCCGTCAGGTTGACCATCAGGCTGATGACGCTGCCGAGCAGGTTGGATAACGCCAGGATCAGCTGACTGGAAGCGCCATGGCGGGCATGGATCAGCTCACCCAGGGTATGGGCACTGGGTGCCAGTTCGCGGAAGCGACGACCGAAGGGATAGATGAACAGGATCATCAATGCACCCCAGAAGCCGTAATGCAACGGGCCGGAAACACCATAGGTATAGCCCGAGGTAGCCGCTGCGTAGAACGAGGCTGCCCAGATCCAGGTGGCGGTCATGCTCGCGGCCCCCATGCCCAGACCGATCCGCTGGTTGGCGACCATGAAGCCGTCGGCATCGGCATCGCCCTGCTTCAGGCGGGTGGAAAGCAGGTAGGTGCAGCCATAGAAGGCAACCATCAGCAGCAACACTGTGGTGGTGGAAAATTGGAACAATTCGGAATTCACTGCATGACCTCAAGGCTTCCTGCGGCAGGACACAGCCACCCGGATTTCGGGCGCAACCGAACCGCAAAAAAAGAAACGAAATCGTGCCGCTGCGCTCGTTTTACGCGCACGACAAACGACGATGAAACAAGAATGCTCTGGAAAACACAGCGCGCCGGAGTCCGGCCAAACGCGAATGAAATACCTGATTCAGGCCCGATGGAAAATCAGCGTGACCGAGCGTTGCCGCTTTTCAGAGATTCCCGAGAGAGGACAGCAGAAGTGCTAATGGTAGCCTTTGTAGGCTGAGTGATTGGAAAACGCGGTCTTTAAACGAAGGGCTGACGCTAAATCTTTATCACGATAGTTGAACATAGACATTTGTTTATTCTCCGATGCTACTTCTGTCCATTAATATGGCTGGCTTTACGAACATCTCCTGAAGTGATGCAAACATAACCGGACATTGTCGGGTGTCGACCCGTATTCATCCAGCAGACAAGGAAACGGCACTATCGATACCAGCGAAAGTGCCAATCAACAGCAGACTTTTTCATTGCGGTATCGACTGGACAGAACGCCTGTTTCAGGGCCATGCCGACTTATTCGATGGGCTGATTCTACAGCAGCGGCCCAGCAGCTACAACCTCGGGCCTTTTCCAGGCACTGCCGCGGAAGGCTGCGAGCCTGGCCGAAGCCCTCTGTCACGGGGCCTGCAAATGGACAACCCTACCCCCACATGCTACTGTCCGGGCCAGTTCAACCAGGCTTTCAGCCAGGCTCAGAGAGCCGGAAACAATGAAGGTAAATATCATGAGTACACTCCCTAACTGTCCGTCCTGCAGCTCCGAATATACCTATGAAGACGGGGCCATGTATGTCTGTCCGGAGTGCGCGCATGAATGGGCGAAAGATGGCGAAGATGACACTCCGACGGATGAAACTGTCATCACCGATGCCCACGGTAATATTCTGCAGGACGGGGACTCGGTTACCGTTATCAAGGATCTGAAGATCAAGGGTTCTTCTTCAGTAGTGAAGGTCGGTACGAAAGTGAAGAATATCCGACTGGTGGGCGGGGATCATGACATCGATTGCAAAATCGATGGAATCGGTGCGATGAAACTCAAGTCCGAGTTCGTCAAGAAGAGCTGATCATCCGCGCCGCCCTGTTAACTTTTGACCAGGGTGGCGCCCCAGGCCACGGCCATCGAGCCAACCGCGACCAGACTGAGCGGCTTGCGCAAGGTGGTATACCAGGCTGGGGCCAGACCGTGCCTGACTGCCCAGATGTCCGCGTAGTACAGCGCGCCGAAGGCGCAGAAGAACAGCGGCACGGCAAGATCGATCGGCAGACTCAGAGCGAACCAGCCCAGCAGAGGTGGAATGACAGACAGGCCCAACTGAATCGGTGCGTCTCGACTCGACTCATCGGCCCGCATGGCCAGTCCCCAGTGAATAGCGCCCATGAAGGCCAGCATCACCGCGGCAAAGGCGAGCAGCTCTTCCATCACCCAGACACGCCATCCTTCCGGGATCACCCACAACCCCAGTGCTCCGGTGACAAAAGGCACCAATCCAGCCATGGCCAGCCCAACGGCAAGCCCGGGTGGGCGTGAGGCATTGAAAGGGTGCACTGCGGGCTCCTGTTTAACAGCGTGGTGAACGCGCTCACATTACAACCGAGGCCCCTCGCCAGGCAAGTCCAGCGGCGTAATCGGTCGTCGCGGCCGGGTTCTCGGCAGGGCTCGCAGGAGGTTTCGCAGGGCCAGGTTCAGCTGTGTGGCTGCCGGCGCGGCTGAGTCCGGCGCGGTGGCATAGCTCAGACGAATGTATTCATCAAAGAAGGCTGCCAGTTCCATCCGCTGTCCCGGCAGGATCTGCTCCAGGCGCTGCTGCCAGTCCCGCGGCCCTTCTCCGGTCTTCGCCTGCAGTTGCAGCCGGGCCAGGCGCCGGTTCAGCGTGTGCCAGGCCCGCCGCTGCGGGTCGCGCGGACGGCGCGCCGGGCGCAGGATCCACAATGCCATTGGCAGCATGCACAATAGCAACACACCCAGGGACATCACGCCGATGCGCTGCCAGTCGGCGGTCCCCAACCAGCGGCGAAAAAATTCCAGCTGACGCTCGCTCTGGTAGCCCAGCACCCGTAGCTGCCACTGATAATTGAGATCATCCCAGAACAGCCGCATGTCATTCAGCCAGCCGATGTCCCGGTAGCGTGCTACCGCCAGGGGCGAATTCTCGAGAAAGCTGCCCTCCTCCGCCAGCGCCTCCTGCAGGCCTCGCTCGATACGCTCCGGCGCCACCTGGAAGGTCGGATCGACCGAAACCCAGCCCTGTCCCGGCAACCACACCTCGACCCAGGCGTGGGCGTCGAACTGATGCACCAGCACATAGTTGCCCCGCGGATTGATTTCACCGCCCTGGTAACCGGCTACCACGCGCGCCGGGATGCCTGCGGCGCGCAGCACGAAGGTCATGGCGCCGGCAAAGTGCGCGCAGAAACCACGGCGGCTGTCGAACAGGAACTCATCATTGCTGTGCTGACCCAGCGGGTCCGGGCGCAGGGTGTAGTGAAACGGCTCACGGTTGAAGTGGCCGAGCAGCGCCTGCACCAGATCCGCATCCTCGGGGTGGGCCTGGCGCAACTCCGCGGCGAAGGCTCGGCTGCGTGGATCGACGCCCAGGGGCAATTGCAGGTTGACGCGCTGTTGCAGTGGATCAAGCTCCTCCGGCTGCAGCAGGCTATCCATCCTGGAGCTGGCCACGTAGGACATCGCCTGCCCCAACGGGCGCCGGGCCTGCAGCATGAAGTCTCCGGTGAGCAGCAGCCGCTCATCCTCCGAGCTGGCTCCGCGCAGGCTGAATACCCAGGGCTGGTTGCTGGCCGGGGCGATCACCCGGTAGCTCACCGGCTCGCCCTGGGGCTGCCAATCTGGCAGCGTCCCCGCCGTGGTGAAGCGCGAACGGCTCCAGGTGCGGCCATCGAAACGGCTGAGAGTCATGGCTCGCCAATACAGCTGCGGTTGCGCCGGTACCGTGCTGTCAAAAGCCGCACGGAAA
The DNA here is from genome assembly GCA_019116555.1 of Candidatus Pseudomonas excrementavium. GTDB lineage: Bacteria > Pseudomonadota > Gammaproteobacteria > Pseudomonadales > Pseudomonadaceae > Halopseudomonas > Halopseudomonas excrementavium. Next base: position 2,292 of record DXBL01000133.1, on the reverse strand, counting down.
GCCAGCTCACCGGAACGAGCCAGTTCGGCGACATCCGCCGGCGCCATGCTTTCCGCCAGTCCGGTGCGCGCCTGGTTGCCCGGCGCATTGACCGACCACAGTGGGCCGATGCGCGGGAACAGCACGAACAGCACCACCATCAGCGGCACTGCCTGCAACAGCAGCAGGCCACCGGTGCGCATGGCGCGCGCCGGATCGTTGCGCCCCGGTGTCTGTTGCAACCCGACCAGGGCCGCAACCAGCACCAGCAGGGAGAAGCACTGAAACAGCGCCAGGGGTATGCCCTGGTCGAACAGGAAAGCGGCGGCCACGATGAAGAATCCCAGGTAGATGACTACCAGCGCATCGCGGGGTTTGCGCATTTCCAGCAGCTTGAGCATGAACAGCATCAGCAGCAGCATTACCGCGGCATCGAGGCCGATCAAGGTCCCCTGCACCAGAAATACTCCCGTGGTCACCAGGACCAGCGCCAGCACCCGCACCAGCAACCCCGGATAGGGCCAGCGCATGCGCTGGATCTGCACCCGCCAGAGTGCACAACCCAGCCACAGGGCCGCCATCCACAGCGGCAGCCGGGGCAGATGCGGCGCCAGGGCGACGATCTGCGCGATGAGCAGCCAGACCAGGCTGTTGCGGGGTATCAATGCGTGGGGCGTCATGGGGCAACTCCGTACAGCGCCAGCGCGCGCAGGCAGGCATCCCGGTGGGCTGCGCCCAGTGCCGGGCCGATCCGCTGGCCGGCCAGCTCCAGAGCGTAGGGCCGGTGGCGGCTTTCCAACTGCAGGACCCAACCGGCCAGACAGCTCAGTTGCTGCTCCAGCGAGGCACCCGGTGCCTGCGCCAGGCTCAGCCAGAGGTTGTCCTGCTGCGGCTCGGCAAACACCTTGCTGTGCAGCCCCTGGCCCCGGGACCAGGCGCGCCAGTCCAGCCGCTTCTTCGAATCCCCCGGCTGATAGGCGCGCAGGCCCTGGAAGTCATCCACGCCTTCGGCCAGCAGCTGGTCGCCCTCGCCTTCGTCGGCGGCACGCGTGCCCGGCAATGGCAGGCTCAGCGGCTGCGGGTAGACCAGTACCTGCCAGTCGAGATCCACCAGGCTCCAGGCCACGAACCACCCCAACGGATACCGAGTCTCGACGCGCAGCCGACCGGGCTTGAACCAGCCGCGGTGGGCTGTCGGGTGATAGAGCGACAAGGTGGTGCCCAGCTGCCGCTCCACATCCACCTGCCGCGGTGGTGTGCTCGGCCAGAACAGGACCACCGCCTGATGCTCCCGGCGCGGTGCGAGCAAGGTCAGCGTCAATGCGGCCTCCTCTCCGGCGAACACCGGCAGGCTGCCATTGGCGTGCAACTCCAGGCCGGCAAGGTTGCGGTAGGTGTGGTGCAGGCCCACCCAGAACAGGCTGCCCAGCAGAAACACCACGGCATAGATCAGGCTGTTCTGGTAGTTGATGGCGCCGATCAGCATGATCAGCAGCAACAACAGCAGTCCCATACCAGCGCGGGTGGGCATGATGAAGATACGCCGGTGATTGAGCCGCACCTGGCTGGATGCCGGTATGCGCTTTTTCAACCAGCGCTGGAACAGGGCGCTGGTCTGTCCTCCCAGCCGGGCGATCAAACCGCCGGCACCTCGTTCAGCAGCCGCTGGGCCAGGCTGCCACCGCCATGCCCCGCCGGGTCCTCACTGGCGCGCAGGCGATGACTGACCACCGCCGGCAATACCGCCTGCACATCCTCGGGGATGACGTAGGCGCGGTGCTCCAGCATGGCCCAGGCGCGGGCGGCCGCCAGCAGCCCCAGGCTGGCCCGGGGCGACAGCCCCCAGGCGCACAGGTGGCTTTCCCGCGTGCGGGTGACCAGCCGCAGGATGTAATCGATGATCGCCTCGCTGGCCGTCACCTGCGGCACCGCCGCCTGCAATGCCAGCAGCTGGGCGCGGGTGAGCACCGGTTTGAGATCGTCCAGGCGAGCGCGCCCGGTGCCGCCCAGCAGCAGAGTCTTTTCCGCCGCCGGGGTCGGGTAACCGAGGGACAGGCGCATCAGAAAGCGATCGAGCTGGGACTCGGGCAAAGCGAAGGTGCCACCCTGGGACGCCGGGTTCTGGGTGGCGATGACGAAAAAGGGTTCGGGCAACGGCCGGGTGGCACCGTCGACGGTGACCTGGCCCTCTTCCATGGCTTCCAGCAGGGCGCTCTGACTCTTGGGCGTGGCGCGGTTGATTTCGTCCGCCAACACCAGCTCGGCGAAGATCGGCCCGGGATGGAAAACGAAGCCCCCACTGTCGCGATCGAA
>DXBL01000132.1 GCA_019116555.1 Candidatus Pseudomonas excrementavium | reverse complement strand
TGACATACAGCAGCTGCTGCTGATCATCCACAGCGCAATGTTCGCTTTCCGGCGGCAGGCGCAGGCTGCGTACATGGGCGGCGGTATCGAGCAACTGGCTGGGGTTGCCGACCAGCCACTGATCGCCCATGCCTTCCTCGCCAATCACAAACAGGTGCAGGTTGTGCGACTGGTCCTGGTACAGACAGAGATTCTCGATGCGATAGGTAGTGGCAGGCAGCTCCAGCTGCTGGTGCACCTGCAGATCCGTCGCTGCGGCGCGCAACATAGTCGGTTGCTGGGTGCTGGCCTGGGTCGTGGCAATCAGCAGTTCATCCTTGTGCTGGCGCGCATCCAGGCTGTAGAAGTTGCCGGGGTGCTGGGCCAGACGGTTACCGCTGGCATCCAGTAACCAGAGCCCGTCGGCATCGGCGGCGAGGCGTTGATCGTTACCCAGCAGATGCCAGGATTCGGCCCGTGCGGCATGGCTCGGCTGCCAGTGTTGCAGTTTGGCCGGGTTCGCCAGGCTGGCGCTGTCGGTGGGCGCCACGCGGGGGTCGGCATTGGCGCAACCCACTAGCAGGCTGGACAAGGCCAGCGCGGCGAGGGGCTTGAGTGAATATCGCTGCATGAACGTTTCCGTACTGATAAGAATGTTGGGGGGATCAGAAGTGCGTGAGCGTCAGACCGATCTTGTAGCTGGGGCCGTATTCTTCGTACTGGCCGTTGTAGCGGCTCTTGCCGGTGTACACGTAGTAGGACTCGTCGGTGAGGTTCTGCGCCTCGAAGAACAGCTGAAGGTTGTCGCGCAGGAAGTAGCCAGCGCTGAAGTCGACAAACAGCTGGTCGTCCACCTTGTAGTCGTAACGGGCGTCCAGCACGTCGCCAACCTCGTCCAGGTAATTGGATTTGTAGTTGGTGGACAGCCGCAGGCTGAGTTTGTCGTTCTCCCAGCCGACGGTCAGGTTACCGGTCACATCCGACTGGCCGGGGAGGCGGATGCTGCGGCTGCGCATGGCGCCTAGGTCGGGGTCGAACTGCTCGATATCGGCATCCGATTGGGTGAAGGTGGTGTTGGCATTCAGCAGCAGACCATTCCACGGTGACGGCAGCCAGCTGAATTTCTGCGAGTAGGCCAGCTCCAGGCCGTAGACCTTGGCGCTATCACCGTTGACCGAGGTAATTGCCTCACTGAATCCTACGTAATCACCGGTGCCGGCGACGTCGGCGGTGTAGACGAAGTGGTCGATATCCTTGTAGAACACGAAGGCCGACACCGCACCGGCGCGGCCCATGTAGTGCTCGATGCCCAGGTCGAAGTTGCTCGACTCCATCGGTTTCAGGTCAGGGTTGCCGAATTCGGCCTCGTCGCCATCCAGCACGAAGCCGGGGAACAGCTGGCCGAAGGTCGGCCGCACCACGCTGTTGGTCCAGGCGGCGCGAAGCTGGGTCTTGTCGTTGAGTTGATAGATAGCGTGCAGGCCGGGCAGCCAGTGGTCGTATTTGTTGTTGGTATCGTTGGCGACAAACTCGCCCTGGTCCAGGCCGGTACCACGGGCCTTGAGACGGGTGCCCTCGTAGCGCAAGCCAGCAATGATGCGCAGGTCATCAATATCCAGGGTGTTCATCACATAGGCGGCGTTGATGTCTTCCTCGATGGTGAAGTCGTTGATGCGCGACTCCTCTTCATCGTAGAAGTCGGCCCGGTCCAGGCCGCTGATCACATTCTTCACTGCCTGGTCGGAAATACGTGGCCCGAAGCGGCCCAGACCGTAATCGGTGGTACCCCGACTGAACTGCGACAGGTTCAGTTGTGCGTCACTGAAACCCAGCTCATCGAAGTCTTCATAGATCCAGATATCGAGGTCATTGTCCTTCTCCCGACGGCTGAGTTTACCGCCGAAGGCCAGTTGCGAGGGCATGCCGCTCAGATAGAAGTCGCGGGTCAGATCAAGCTTGATATTCTGCTCGGTATCGGTGGTTGTCTGCTTTTCCCATTCCACTTCGGTCAGGCTGAAGTTGTTGGCATCGTACATGGCCTGCCCAGCGCGCAGGCGCGGTTTACGGGTACCGCTGTAGCCGATGTCACTGAAGGCGTCATCCGCTTCGAAGGCGGCGTTGCCGATGCCACCGGGGCTATCCTCGCCGGCCTTGCTGTAACCGGCCTGGGCGCTGATGCCCCAGTCGCCGAGCTGGCGCTTGCCGCCGAACACGAAGCTTTTCACTTCCTGGGTTTCTTCCCGGGCCTTGAGCTCACGAGCGACTTCCGCGTCACCCAATTCGCCGGGTAACTGCGGGCTGCCAAATTCGGTGACCAGGCCCTGTCGCACTTCATCGTCCTTGTAGCGGCTATACAGACTGCGGAACCAGACCTCGCTGTGTTCGTCCGGGCGGTAGTCCAGGTTCAAGCCCAGACCCGTGCGCTCACGGGTGATGTCATAGCGGCGCTGTTCCAGTTCTTCCAGTCGAGCACCATCATCAAAGTCCCAGGCGCCACCGGTTTCCACGTTGTCCGAACCGAACTTGCGCTCCTGCCAGCTCAGGGCTGCGGCAACACCGAAGTTATCCACGCCATCACCGATGCTGAAACGGTTGCTGAAGGCGCCGGATACCTTGGGACTGTTCTGGCTGGTGTTCTCGTCGTGGCTGCCTTCAGCGCTGAGGCTGTAAAACAGACCGTCATGGTCGAAGGCCGACAGGCTTTCCACTTCGATGGTGCCGCCCAATGAGTTGGCATCCATATCCGGGGTCAGGGTCTTGACCACTGACAGCGACTGCACCAGCTCGCTGGGCAACACATCCATGGCTACTGCGCGGCGGTCATCTTCCGGCGCAGGCACCAATGTGCCGTTGATGGTCACGCTGTTCAGATCCGAGCCAAGCCCACGCACCCGCACAAAACGGCCTTCACCCTGGTCGCGCTCAACCGACAGGCCGGGAATGCGTTGCAGGGCTTCGGCGGCGTTGTCGTCGGGCAACTGGCCGATGGCGTCGGCGTGCACCACGCTCTTGATGGTATCGGCGCGGCGCTGGTCATCCAGTGCCTGCTCCAGCTGGGCAGCCTGGCCGATCACATCGACCACTTCGGGTTGCTGCGCCTGCGCGGCAAGCGGTGTGCTTACGGCGATAGCCAGCGCCAGAGTGCTGAGGCGAAACCCGGAGCTCCGGGCGATAGCGAGTTGCACAGACATTGTGTTCTTCCCCTGAAATGTGCGGCCGTTGGCGGGGCCGTTGTGGGAGTGAACGTTAGGCAGGACAGATGTCAGTTATGTGACGATGTTGCGTTGATAGGCCGCTAAAAGCCTGGATCAGAACGATAAATGGCTGGTTTTGAGCTGATTTGACCAGAGCCGGTGGTTCATCGTGGAGCGTTCAGGCCGCCGGGACTCACGATACCCCTCGGTGATGCGGGAATCGCCGCCATGCAGGCAGGCAATTGACATGGATACGCCGACAACTCCCTGAGCTGATATGACTCCCCACCTTGCCACCGGATTGTCACATCCAGCTGCTTAGCTGGCCCGCAGTAAGGAGAATTATCATGACATCCATGCTTGCCATGCATCGTTTCAAACTCACCGGTCTGCTGATCATGGCGAACACCGGCCTGTTGCTGCATCTGCTGGCCGGCGAGATCAAGCCGGTGGCAGGCTGGGACTGGCTGGATATCGCTGGGGAAGGGGGCTCAGCCATATTGCTGCTCACCTGGCTTGGGCTGCTGCTCAAGAGCCGACCGGCCGGCTATGTGACCAATCTGCTGTTCATGGGGCTGGCCTGTCTGTTCTTCAGCCTGTTCATGGACAGTGTCGACGAGTTCGTGGCATTACCCGACGCCGTGACGTGGGACGGCTGGCTGGAATCGGGGCCCATGCCCATCGGCTTTATCCTGATGACCCTGGGCATCTTCCATTGGCATCAGGAGCAGTTGGCGATCAACGAGCAGATGCGCAACCGCGAGCGGCTGTTTCGCGAGCATCGCCAGTTCGACAAGCTGACCCCGCTGGGTGATGCCAACTACCTGCGCACCCAACTGCAACTGGCGTTGGGTGAGGCGGCAGACAAGTGCCAGCCGGTATCGCTGATCATGCTGGATATGGATGCCTTCAGCCGGATCAACCGCGAATACGGCCAGGCCGAAGGTGATCGCCTGTTGCAGGTGCTGACTCAGTTGCTGTTGCTCAATCTGCGCCAACATGACCTGCTGTGCCGTCTGGCCGGGGACAGGTTTGTAGTCATCCTGCCGCATACCGGCGAGCGTCAGGCGCAGATACTCGCCGCCGAGCTGGGCGACGCGGTGCGCAGTCTGGCCTACAAGAGCAGCCGCCATGGCGAGCGCATCGAGTTGTCGGCCAGCGTGGTGGCGCTGATGGCCCGGGACGACGCGACAGAAACCCTGTTGCAACGGCTCAATATCGCTATGGCCCGGGCCAAGCAGAGTCTGACGGTGCGCTATGGATAAGGGGATGCGCGCTGGCTGGTTGGAGTGCGATACGCGCTTTATCCCGGCGCATTATCACCCGGCCAGTCTAATTGATCTGGCTCTGGCCCGGGGCGTCAATGAGCATCGACTGCTACAGGGCACCGGCCTGTTCCATGAGGATATTCTCACCGGCAACCAACTGATCAGCCCGCGGCAGTTTCTGCGGCTGATCGCCAACGCCCAGCAGCAGATGCAGGCCGATGACACCAGCTTCCTGCTGGGCCAGCAGTGGCTGCCCGGTCACTATGGCGCCGCCAGTCACGCCCTGAGCCATGCCGCCAGCCTGCAGGAGGCACTGGAGCGGCTGGTGCGTCTGCAGCCGCTGTTATCACCCCTGCTGCGTCTGCGTCTGCGGGTGGATGAGCGGCACCTCTGGTTGGATTGGGTGGACAGTTTTGGTGCCGGTAATCAAGCGATCTTCCTCGTCGAAGCCGGCATGGCAGCCGTCACCAGCATGAGCCAGTGGCTGTCTGGCCAGCGCCTGCCCTGGGCGTTCTATCTGCGCCATGGCCAGCCGCGTTATACCGAGCAGTACTGGGTGCATCTGGGCGAACAACTGCGCTTCGACAGTCCCTTGAACCAGATGTGTCTGCCGCGTGATCTCCTCTACCAGCCCTGGGCCGGTGCCTCGGCGACCGCAGGCCAGGTGGCCGAACGGGAAGGACTGAGCGCCGTCGCGGGCCTGCCTGCCCCACACAGCCTGCTGGATAACCTGCATGACTATCTGCGTGAGCATATTCGTCAACCGCTGCGCCTCGAAGGCGTCGCCGAGGCCTTCAACATGAGCCCGGCCACCCTCAAGCGCAAATTGCACAAGCACGGCAGCGGCTTTCAGGAACAACTGGATCAGGCGCGCTCCAGTATGGCCATGGAGTTGTACCAGAGCCGTGGCTATTCCAGTGAGGAGGTGGCGGACTACCTCAACTTCACAGACCGGGCCAACTTCCGCCGTTCCCTGCGGCGCTGGACCGGACTGCTGCCCAGCGAGCTGCGGGACTGGTTGGCGGGAAGTGGCTGAGCGGTAACGCTACTGATAGCACCGGAGGGCATGGCTATGGATATGTGTTTGCCGGGCATGCCGCAGATTGCTGCTGATCTTTGTCACGGCTCGGTTGCCGCTGCCCTGCTACCACGCACGTGCTTGAGCGCGTCAGAAATCCCTGAATCGGAGAATCATTCGGCTACAACTTCGCAGGGGTGAAAAGGCAGATACCGATACCGGCTGGTTTACCCTGTCTGCATCTGAACGGGGGAGACCATCAATGAACGTATTCATACCCATAGGGCCGTTTGCCATTCCGCTGAATGCCCTGCTGGTATTGATCGCGGTTTGTCTGGCGCTGTGGATAACGGCGCGGGCCGCCAGGCGTGCCGGGGTGAAGACGGAAGCATCGGTCTGGTTGATCTTGCTGGTCGGGCTGGTGGCGGCGAGATTGGGCTTCGTGGTGCGCTATGCCGATGCCTATCTGGCCCAGCCCATGAGCCTGCTGGATATCCGCGATGGTGGCTGGAGTGCCTGGTGGGGGCTGGCAGCCATATGGGGGACCACCTTACTGATCGGCTACCGCCGCCCGGCGATAGCCAGACCCCTGGTCAAGGGCATGTCGGCCTTGAGTCTGGGTGTGTTGCTGGTGGTGACGTTGGCCGCATTACCCACCAGTGCCAACCGACCGTTGCCCGCTCTGCCGGTGACCGCGCTCGACGGCGAGGCGGCGTCCTTGCCCAGCTTCGCTGGCAAGCCGACGGTGATCAATCTCTGGGCCAGCTGGTGTGGTCCCTGCCGTCGGGAGATGCCCATGTTTCAGCAGGCTCAGGAGCAGCATCCGGAAATGCATTTCGTCTTTCTCAACCAGGGTGAAAATGCCGCCACGGTTGAGCATTTCCTGCAGCGTGATGGCCTGGAGCTGAACAATGTGTTGCTGGATCGCGGCACGGAGATGGGGCATCTGCTGGGACAGCGAGGCCTGCCGGTTACGCTGTTCTTCAATGCCGAGGGGCTGATGGAAGATGTTCGCCTCGGTGAACTGTCCCGGGGCAGTCTGGCCCAGCGGCTGGATGCGCTGGCGGTGGATGACTGACGCTGATCAGTTGATCAGTTGCCGCCAGTACGTCAGGCTCAGCCAGTCCCGCTGTGCTTCCATTTGCCGTAGATAATGTGGTCCACCCAGCTGCCGAGCCTGCCGCTGAATCCACTGACTGCGCTGCCGCGCGTGGGGCGGCGGGCTGGCGGCGCTCCAGCGGCGCGGGTTAGGCAAGACAGAAGCGAGCTGGGCAGCCTGCTGATCGGACAATACGCCAGCGGCTATGCCGAAGTGGTGCTGCGCCGCGGCGCCAACACCGAATACGCCCTCATCCCACTCGACGATATTCAGGTAGACCTCGAGGATTCGCTGCTTGGGCCAGAGAACTTCGATAGCCAGGGTGAACCAGGTCTCCAACCCCTTGCGCAGCCAACTGCGATCGGACCAGAGGAACAGGTTCTTCGCCACCTGCTGACTCAGGGTGCTGGCCCCGCGCAGATTGCCGCCGCGCTGGTTATGTTCGAGCGCGGCCTGGATGGCCTTGAGATCGAAGCCGTGATGCTCGGCGAAGCGCTGATCTTCGGCGGCGATCACTGCCATCTTGATATTGTCGGGAATGGCGCGGTAGGGCAGCCAGCGCTTCTGGAAATCCACCCGGCGGTCATCGCTGCGGGTCTCGACCCAGCGCTCGAGCATCAGCATCGAGCCGGGCACCGGCACCCAGCGAAACAGGAGCACCGGGAGCAAGCTGAGCAACAACAGGATCAGCAGCCATTTGGCGGTTTTGCGCAAAATCGTCTTCAATGGTTGGCTCGTCTGCCGGCAAAAGGGGTGTGTAGAATGTGCCGCAGTATAAACCCATCGAGACGGAGTCTTCATTGATGGCCAAGATCCTGTTGTTGCTGGCATCGCTCAGCGGTTTCACCGGTGTGGCGCTGGGCGCCTTCGCCGCGCATGCCCTGCGCAGTCGTCTGCCGGAGAATATGTTGGGCGTGTTTCAGACCGGGGTGCAGTATCAGCTGTGGCATACCGCGGCGCTGATCGGGGTGGCATTGCTGCTGTTGCGCTGGCCTGAGAGCCTGCTGTTCAAGACCTCCGGGGTGCTGTTCGTGGTGGGTATTCTGCTGTTCTCCGGCAGTTTGTACCTGATGACCCTCGGTGGCCTGCGGCTGGGCATCGTCACACCGATCGGCGGGGTGTGTTTCCTGGCGGCCTGGGTGTGTTTTGGGCTGGGGGGCTGGCGGGCGGTGTGAGCGTGCCTCTTCGGCGAGAACACGCCCAACAATAGGCATACCAGCCCGTTTCACGCTATCATGCCCGGCCTGATTCCTGAATTCATCGAGTTGTTCCATGCAGATCCAACTGAATGGCGAAGCCCATCCTCTCGATTCCTCCATCAGCCTGACCGAACTGGTCGAGCGCCTGGGATTGACCGGCAAGCGACTGGCCGTCGAGCTGAATCTGGAGATCGTGCCGCGTAGCCAGTATGCCGACACACGTCTGAACGACGGTGACCGGGTCGAAATCGTTCACGCCATTGGCGGCGGCTAGCCGCAGCGGAGATACCCATGACAGATATGCAGCAAGATGCGCTGGAAATTGCCGGCGTTCGTTACCGTTCCCGTCTTCTGGTCGGCACCGGCAAGTACAAGGATATGGACGAAACGCGGGATGCAATCGAGGCCTCGGGCGCGGAGATCGTCACGGTAGCCATCCGCCGGACCAACATCGGCCAGAACCCGGATGAGCCCAATCTGCTGGATGTCATCCCACCGGATCGCTACACCATCCTGCCCAATACCGCCGGTTGCTTTACCGCCGAAGACGCGGTGCGTACCTGCCGTCTGGCCCGCGAGCTGCTGGACGGGCGCAATTTGGTCAAGCTGGAAGTTCTGGCCGACCAGAAGACCCTGTTCCCCAACGTGGTGGAAACCATCAAGGCCGCCGAAGTGCTGGTCAAGGATGGCTTCGATGTCATGGTGTACACCAGTGACGACCCGATCATTGCCCGCCAACTGGCCGAGATCGGTTGCGTGGCGGTAATGCCGCTGGCCGGGCTGATCGGCTCCGGTCTGGGCATCTGCAACCCCTATAACCTGCGCATCATCCTCGAAGAAGCCACCGTGCCGGTGCTGGTGGATGCTGGTGTGGGTACCGCATCGGATGCCACCATCGCCATGGAGCTGGGCTGTGCCGGGGTGCTGATGAACACCGCCATCGCCGGGGCGCAGAAGCCGGTGCTGATGGCCGAAGCCATGAAGCACGCGGTACTGGCCGGTCGCGGCGCCTATCTGGCCGGGCGCATGCCGCGCCGCCTGTACGCTGCGGCTTCCTCGCCGCTGGAAGGAACCTTTGTCGGCAATGAATGACGTGAACGATACCCCGGTAGAGCAGAACCAGGACGGCGACGGCCAGCCGCGGCGCGCCATTCGCAGTTTCGTGATGCGCGCCGGGCGCATGACCGAAGGCCAGCAGCGTGGGGTGGAGAAGGGCTGGCCGCTGTTCGGCCTGAATCTGGCCGATGGTGCGCTGAATCTTGATCAGGTATTCGGCCGTCAGGCGCCGCGCACCCTGGAGATCGGCTTCGGCATGGGGCATTCCCTGCTGGAGATGGCCCAGGCGGCGCCGGAGCAGGATTTCATCGGCATCGAGGTGCACCGTCCGGGTGTCGGTGCGCTGCTCAATGGCGTGCTCAATGCCGGGCTGCAGAATGTGCGGGTGTATGACTGCGACGCCATCGAAGTGCTGAACCAGGCCATTCCCGACGGCAGTCTGGATCGTCTGTTGCTGTTCTTCCCCGACCCCTGGCACAAGAAGAAGCACAACAAGCGGCGTATCGTGCAGCCGGCCTTTGCCGAGCTGGTGCGGCGCAAGCTGCGCATCGGCGGCGTGCTGCACATGGCCACCGACTGGGAGCATTACGCCGAGCAGATGCTCGAGGTGATGAACGCCGCGCCCGGTTACCGCAACCAGGCAGCGGACGGCACCTTCATCCCGCGCCCGGACGAGCGTCCGATCACCAAGTTCGAGAAACGCGGTGAACGGCTGGGACATGGGGTGTGGGAT
>DXBL01000131.1 GCA_019116555.1 Candidatus Pseudomonas excrementavium | reverse complement strand
TTCACCGCCGTGGTCTTGATCTTGGTGGTGTCGGTACCGGTGGTCGGCTCGGTTACGCCCATGGACTGCAGGCGCAGCTCGCCGCTGGCCAGTTTGGGCAGGTAGAAGCTCTTCTGTTCCTCGCTGCCGTTACGCAGCAGGGTGAACATGTTGTACATCTGCCCGTGCACGGTACCGGAGTTGCCACCGCAGCGGTTGACCTCCTCAAGGATGATCGAGGCCTCGGCCAGCCCCAGGCCGGAACCGCCGTACTGCTCGGGAATCATCGCCGACAGCCAGCCGGCCTGGGTCAACGCGCTGACGAACTCCTCGGGGAAACCCTTGGCCTCGTCGATCTTGCGCCAGTATTCACCGTCGAACTCGGCACACAGGGCGCGCACACCCTCGCGGATGGCGTTGTATTCTTCATTCAGGTACGGATTCATCTCGGTTCCTCTGGTTCAGGTCGGCCCGGCGCATCATGGCTGCCGCGGCTGTGAATTCTGTCTATGGAGAGTCAGTCGAACTGCACTTCAGCCTGCTGGGCGATACCGTCGCTGTTACCGGCCCACAGCTCGGCCTCACCCGTGCCGGTGCGGCAGCCGCCTACCACAAAGCTCTGCGGCGCAATCAGCGGCCGAACCCCGCGATAGGCGAAGCGGCGCAAACGCGCCTGCGGGTTGGCCCGGCAGAAGGCCCGCAGGTTCAGCGTGGCGATCAGCGGCCCGTGCACCACCAGCCCCGGATAACCTTCGGTCTCGGTGACATAGGGCCAGTCATAGTGGATGCGGTGACCATTGAAGGTGACGGCGGAATAGCGGAACAGCAGGGTCGGGCTGGGCGTGACCGGCTCTTGCCAATCGCCCTCGGGCAATGCTGCGCCAGTGGACAGTTTTGGCGGGCTGGGCTCGCGGTAGACGATGTCCTGTTCCTCGCGGATTGCCAACTGGCCGTCCTGCAGATAATCGTGCTGGACGGTGACGAACAGCAGCGCACCGGTGCGGCCGTGCTTCTCTTCAACCTTGAGAATGGTGGAGATGCGTTTGGCATCAGCCCCGGCCCGGAGCGGCTGGTGAAACTCGATACGCCCGCCGGCCCACATGCGATTGCGGTTGTCCGCCGGCGGCAGGAAACCGCCACGGGCTGGGTGACCGTCGCCGCCGAGCCCGGCTTCCGCTACCGCCGGTTGGAAAAAGCACCACTGCCACAGCGGTGGCAAGGCATCACCGGCCTGTGGCGCCGGCTCGCCCAGGGTGGCGGCGATGCGCTGAAGCAGGGTCAGGCTGAGGTGATCATGAACTTCTTCGCTGCGTCCGATCCAGGCGGATAATACTGATTCGCTCATCGGTTGAATCCCATGGCTTGCTGGTATTTTTCAATATCATTGCCAAAGGGCTACCGATCTGTGAATCTACATTTCGGGAAGGGGGCGTTCGGTTTTGCTTAACGCCAACGCTACACGCCAGTTTTTTCGCGGGATACAGCGCAGCATGCATTTCGATTTGTCAGACCTTCGTCTATTCATTCATATCGCCGAATCCCCCAGCCTGACCCAGGGCGCGCGCAAGGCGTTCATTTCGCCCGCCGCCGCCAGCGCCCGGATCAAGAGCCTGGAAAGCGAGACTGGCAACCGATTGCTGTACCGGGACAGCCGGGGCGTTGAGTTGACCCCCGCAGGCCAGTTATTTCTGCAACATGCTCGGCTGATCATGCGCCAGGTGGACTACATGAAAAGCGAGTTCACCGAATATGGCGCCGAGGCCGCCGGGCATATCCGCATCTTCGCCAATACCACCGCCGCCACCGAGTTTCTGCCGGAAATTCTCGGTGGCTTTCTGGCTGACCGCCCAGGCGTGACGGTGGACCTGCAGGAGCGTCTGAGCCGGGATATCGTCCGCGGCGTGCTGGATGGCTCGACGGATCTGGGCATCATCGCCGGTCCGGTGAAGGCCGAGAATCTGCAGGTCATCCGCTTCAGCACCGACCGTCTGGTATTGGTTACCCCAAAGGAGCATCCGCTGGCCGGTCGCCGGAGCATCCGGCTGACGGAAACCACCGACTATCCCCATATCGGCCTGCATGAAGGCACTACCCTGCTGCGCTTTCTGCAGGAGCAGGTAGCCGAGAACGGTAACAGCCTCAACATGCGTATCAAGGTCTACAGCTTCGAGGCCATGTGCCGGCTGATCGAATCCGGGGTCGGGCTGGCGGTGATGCCGGATTCTGCCGCGCGCCGCCATCAGCGCACCATGAACCTCTCGGTAATCGAGCTGGACGAACCCTGGCGGGTGCGTGAACGCAGCATCCTGGTGCGGGATCTGGAGGCCTTGCCGAAGGTGATTCGGGCGCTGATCGAGCAGTTGCAGGATTATGGACGTGCAGAAACAGAGCGCTCCGCGCCTCGGTAGGCAGGTATGGCTGGTTTGAATGCCCCTCCCCCTACCCCAACGGTTCCTGCCGGTAAAACTCAACCAGATGCCGATACACCTTCGGCCACGCCTCCCGCAGCGGCTCGGGCTGTTCGAAGAAGGTTTCTGATAGCACAGCAAAGAACTCAGCCGGGTCTTCCAGAGCGTATTCATCTACCGGCAGGGGCTCATCGTTGTCGGCGCGGTGCGCCAGATCATTCCAGGCCGCCCGCATATCCCGTTGCCAGGCGGCTGCATCCATACCCGCGTGCAGCGGCGGTGCACCGTTGGCCGAGGCATCGCGCATATCCAGGGTATGCGCCAGTTCGTGGATCACCACGTTGTAGCCATCGCCCTGACCGGAATGCCAGACATCCTCCAGTGATAGCACCACCGGGCCCCGTTCCCAGGCCTCGCCGCTGCGCTCGCTGACCTCCTGATGGACAATGCCGAATTCATCTTCCCAGCTGTGCTCGGCCACAAAGGGCCCGTCGTAGAGGATCAGGGTCTGCCAGCGGTCGTACCAGTCCAGCCCCAACTCCAGCACCGGCACCACGGCCATCCCGGCGATGCGCAGGCGCAGCCGGTCATCCAACTCGGCGCCCTGGATCGCCACCAGATGCTTGCGCAGCAGCAGGCGCAGCGCCAGTTCCTGAATGTGGCGCTGCTGCTGCGGCGAGTAGCGCTGATAGACCGCCCAGTCGCCCAGCGCCTGGTGCCATTGCTCAGCGGTGATCGTCAGCCGCCGCAACTGTCGGTCTTCGCGCCAGTGGCGCAGGCGATGCCACCAGCCTGAACCCGGCCGCGGAATAAGGGGTGAGTTGGAAATAGGGGCTCGCTCCTGTAAGTGCTACGGCGTCACCATAGCATGCCACCCGACAGGCAGCGCCGCCGGAGCGCGAACAAAAAAAGCCAGGCTGCTGGAAGTCAGCAGCCTGGCTTTGCGCTCAGGTCCAATGTGAATCAGAAGTTGACGATGGCGCCGTCTTCCGGGATCTCGACACGGTCTTCGATGCCCTGCTCTTTGACGTAAGAGCGCAGTTCATCACGGCTCAGTGCCATGTGGTTGATGCCCATATCCACCGCGGCCCGGACGCAGGCGTCCACGCACATATGGCTCATCGCACCGACGATGACCACCTCTTCCACGCCCTGGGCATCGAGTTGCTGCTTGAGGTCGGTGTCACGGAACGAGTTGATGTGATTCTTGACGATCACCGGCTCAGCGCCGACCGGAGCCACGGCGGGCTGGATTTCCACACCATCGGTACCCGGCACGAAGACCGGCGCTTCACCGTTGGCGAACTCATGGCGGATATGAAAGACCGGGATATTCTTTGCCCGGGCGTCGGCGATTACGCGGGCAGCGTTATCGGCAGCGGCCTCGATGCCGGACAGCGGCAGCTTGCCGGTGGGCAGATATTCGTTTTGCAGATCAATCACGATCAAGCCACGTTTTTTCATGGTTACGCTTCTCCTGAAAGCAATTGGGATGCCTCTATGTTCATGGATGACGCAAGGAATGCGAAGTGGCGGCAACGACAATTTCAGGGGCAATACCGACAACCAGTTACTGATCAGTCAGACTGACGAGCTGCAGAGAAGCGGCTACGGTAGGCGCTCGGTGATAGTCCGACAATGTGGGTAAAGACCTTGCGGAAAGCGCCGGCATCGCTGTAACCAACTTCCCACGCCACGCTGTCGATGGTGGCGTTGCTGAATTGCAGTAGTTCGCGAGCTGAAAGGCCCCGGCGCATACCGAGCCCAGCATGACGCCCTGGGCGTGCTGGGCTTGGAGCCAGGTCAGCAACAGGTCATCCGCCGGGGCAACCGGCTCGCCCAGCGCCGGCGGCAGGATCAGTGCCGTCAAGGTACTCTGCTCACCTTCGGGGTAACTGTCGAACACCTTGTCCACGGTACCCGTGGCCGGTTCCGGTTGCCAGTGACTGATCCGCAACACCAGCTCCCGGGTCTGCTGGTGGGCAACGGCGCTCTGGTTGGCGACAGCGAACAGGTCGGTCAACCCGAAGATGGCGGCCTGCTGGGCACCGGGGTAGATCACCAGCCCGCTTTCGAGCATATGCGCCTCCCGTGCCCTGCCCCGCTATACGGTATGCAGATACCACATGTATTCCAGATCGGAGATGGTTTTCTCGAACTCCTCCAGTTCGCTTTCCTTGCACAGCACGAAGACGTCGAGATACTCCTCGCCGATGTATTCCTTCATCACCTCGGAGCCTTCCAGTTCACGCAGGGCGTCACGCAGGTTGGTCGGCAGCGACTGC
This sequence comes from Candidatus Pseudomonas excrementavium, assembly GCA_019116555.1. Lineage (GTDB taxonomy): Bacteria > Pseudomonadota > Gammaproteobacteria > Pseudomonadales > Pseudomonadaceae > Halopseudomonas > Halopseudomonas excrementavium. The sequence continues at coordinate 50 of DXBL01000131.1, read as the reverse complement.
TCGTGCTGCTCATAGGCATTGCCTTCGGTCATCGCCGGCGGCTCGATGCG
>DXBL01000130.1 GCA_019116555.1 Candidatus Pseudomonas excrementavium | reverse complement strand
CGCGCAAACCGGGCTATGCAAAGATGGGCAATCGGCCGCAGCCCGCGGGTAGCGGGCCGTGGCTGAAGGGTGCAATCACTGCACTGTTTCGTGCAACAGGCTGCCGCGCAGGGAGTGGGGCAAGGCTTCGTCGATGTGGACGTCGACGAATTGCCCGATCAGCAGCGGATTGGCGCAGCGGAAGTTGACGATACGGTTATGCTCGGTACGGCCCTGCAGCATGCCCGGGTCCTTCTTCGAATAGTCGGTCACCAGGATGCGCTGGGTGCTGCCGACCATGCGGCGGCTGTTCTCGAAGCCCTGCTGGTTGAGCCGGGCCTGGAGAATCTGCAGACGCTGCTTCTTGACCTCGACCGGGGTGTCGTCGGGCAGGTCCGACGCCGGCGTGCCGGGGCGGGCGCTATAGATGAAGGAGTAGGAGAAGTCGAAACCGATTTCATCCACCAGCTTCATGGTCTGCTCGAAGTCCCGATCAGTTTCGCCAGGGAAGCCGATGATGAAATCCGAGCTGAGAATGATGTCCGGCACCGCGGCCTTGAGCTTGCGTACCCGGGACTTGTATTCCAGCGCGGTGTGGTTGCGCTTCATGCCGGCCAGTACCCGGTCGGAGCCCGATTGCACCGGCAGGTGCAGGTATTTGACCAGCTCCGGCACTTCGGCGTGGGCGCGGATCAGGCTGTCGGAGAATTCCAGCGGATGCGAGGTGGTATAGCGGATGCGGTCGATGCCGTCGATCTCGGCGATCACGCGGATCAGGTCCGCCAGATCGGCAATACCGCCGTCATGGGTCTGGCCACGATAGCCGTTGACGTTCTGGCCCAGCAGGGTGATTTCACGCACGCCGTTCTCGGCCAGGTGCACGCACTCGGCCAGCACGTCGTCGAACGGGCGGCTGACTTCTTCACCACGGGTGTAGGGCACTACGCAAAAGCTGCAATACTTGCTGCAGCCTTCCATGACCGATACGTAGGCGGTGGGGCCATCGACGCGGGGCTCGGGCAGGCGGTCGAATTTCTCGATTTCCGGGAACGACACGTCAACCTGGGCGGTACCGGTGCTACGCGCCGCGTCAATCATCTCCGGCAGGCGGTGCAGGGTCTGGGGACCGAATACCACGTCCACGTAGGAAGCACGATCGCGGATTGCGGTGCCTTCCTGACTGGCGACGCAGCCGCCGACGCCGATGATCAGCTCGGGATTCTTTTCCTTGAGCGGCCGCCAGCGGCCCAGTTCGGAAAACACCTTTTCCTGGGCCTTCTCGCGAATCGAACAGGTATTGAGCAGGATGACATCGGCCTCGTCGGGGCTGTCGGTCAGTTCCATTGCCTGGTGGTCGCCGAGCAGGTCTGCCATGCGCGAGCTGTCATACTCGTTCATCTGGCAGCCGTGGGTCTGGATAAAGAGTTTCTTTGCCATGGGGATCTGTGCGGGTGACTCGTGGAGAAAAACGGCGATTATACACGGATGGCTTGGACAATGTGATGGCCGCTGGGAGGTTCGAACACCAGCTCGTACCAAGGGTGGCCGGAGAAGTCGTGGCCACCAATGCCCCCTTCACGCCGTGCAGTGCGGATGTTGTGGATATGCTATGATCCGCGACCTTTGGCCGGCTTTCCGGTCACGGCAGTCCCATCCATGTTGTCCGGTATGTGAGTTCCATGAGCAAAGACAAGCAGCAACCCATTTTTCGGGTGATTTTTCTCAATCAGGGTCAGGTATACGAACTGTATGCGCGGCAGATATTCCAGAGCGAGCTGTGGGGCTTTCTGGAAATCGAGGAGCTGGTCTTTGGTGAGCGCTCACAGATGCTGGTCGATCCGGGTGAGGAAAAGCTCAAGAGTCAGTTCGAGGGCGTCAATCGCAGCTTCATACCGCTGCAGGCCATAGTGCGTATCGATGAGGTCGAGCGGGTGGGGCAGGCGAAGATCAGCGAGGCCAAGGGCGGCAGCAATGTGATGTCCTTCCCGATGCCGCCTGGGCCTGGGGCGGGGAATAGCTGATTTTCAGGGGTTGTTGGGCCAGCCTGCGGCTGTGTGCAAACTGGCTACATTGGCAATAAGTGATGAAAGCGGAAAAAGCGAAGTACTGCTTCGCCCGCTGGAGCGCCCTGAGTTCTACGAAGGGCCGGGGCGCGGAGCGGGGGTTGGGGGAGAGGCGCGGTCTGGGTGCAGCTCGCGCAACTGCTCTTCACGAATATGCCGCAGATAATTGCGAAACAGTGTGCCCAGCACCTGGGTAGCAGCGGCAATCTCTTCGGCGTTCATCTCCTCGGCCAGCAGGTCGCTGGCGTCCATTGCCGCGTCCTGGCCATTGACCGCGGCCATCTTCAGCATGATGTAGGCCTGGGGCAGGTTGCGCTCCACGCCTTCGCCGTTCATGTGCATCAGTCCCAGTCGATACTGGGCGTCGGGATGCCCCTGGATCGATGCCCGCTCATACCACTTCAACGCCGCATCCAGGTCCCGCTCGGCCCGCTCGCCATGGTAGTACAGCTCGCCCATTTCGAACTGCGCCTGCATGTCATCGGCCTCGGCCAGCTCGATGCAGTTTTCCAGCGCCAACGCCAGGCTGTCGTCGTCGACGCGGTTGAAGGCGCAGCGTTCCTCGGTGCTGATTACCAGCGGCGCCTGGGGCTGGGCGAGGGCGGCGGGTGCGCCGCTGCCTGCCCCGATCAGGGCACAGAGGACGACGGTACGGCGAAAAGCTTTATTCATGATCGGCTGGCCCGCTGGGTGGTACATGCATGGCGCCATTGTGCGCCGGATCGGGGCGGGGGCCAACCACCGCAGTGATTGGCCCCGTCGATGCCGGTCGCGTCAATGGGCCGTTCATCACAGGGCGGCGAATGCCCGCTCGGCGGCGTCCAGGGTCAGCTGCAGCTCGGTTTCGCCGTGGGCGATGGAGGTGAAGCCGGCCTCGTAGGCGCTGGGGGCGAAATATACGCCCTGTTCGAGCATCTTGTGGAAGAAGGTCTTGAAACGCTCGGCATCGCTGGCCATGACATCCTCGAAGGTCAGGATGTTGTCGGCGCCGCTGAAATACAGACCGAACATGCCACCGGCCTGGGTGGTGACGAAGGGGACGCTGGCGGCATCGGCGCGGTCCTGCAGGCCCTGCAGCAGGCGGCTGGTGTAGCTGGTCAGCTCGTCATGGAAGCCCGGGCGGCTGATCAGTTTCAGGGTGGTGAGCCCGGCGGCCATGGCCAGCGGGTTACCGGACAGGGTGCCGGCCTGATAGACCGGGCCCAGCGGGGAGATGCATTCCATGATCTCGCGCTTGCCACCAAAGGCGCCGACCGGCATGCCGCCGCCGACGATCTTGCCGAAGGTAGTCAGGTCGGGAGTGACGCCGTAATGGGCCTGGGCGCCGCCCAGGGCGACGCGAAAACCGGTCATCACCTCGTCGAAGATCAGCACCACACCATACTCGTCACAGACCTCGCGCAATCCTTCGAGGAAACCCGGCACCGGCGGGACGCAGTTCATGTTGCCGGCAACCGGCTCGACGATGATGCAGGCGACATCCTCGGCTACCCGGCTGAGGGTTTCACGCACGGCGGCGATGTCGTTGTAGGGCAGGGTGAGGGTGTGCTGGGCGAAGGCCGCGGGTACGCCGGGCGAGCTGGGTACGCCGAAGGTCAGAGCGCCGGAGCCGGCCTTGACCAGCAAACTGTCGGAGTGGCCGTGGTAGCAGCCTTCGAACTTGATGATGGTATCCCGGCCGGTGTAGCCACGAGCCAGACGGATGGCGCTCATGGTCGCTTCGGTGCCGGAGCTGACCATGCGCACCATGTCCATCGACGGCACCATGGCGCAGACCAGTTCGGCCATTTCGGTTTCCATCGCAGTCGGCGCGCCATAGGACAGGCCATGGTCCAGCTGACGACGTACCGAGTCGAGTACATCGGGATGGCTGTGGCCGAGGATCATCGGGCCCCAGGAGCCGACGTAGTCCACATAACGCCGGTCGTCTTCATCGATGATGTAGGCACCTTCGGCGTGCTTGATGAACAGGGGCGTGCCACCGACGCTGCGAAAGGCGCGCACCGGGGAGTTCACACCACCGGGGATGTGTTTCTGGGCACTGGCGAAAAGGGTTTCCGAGCGGGACATGGGCAATTCTCTCAGGGTTGCAAAGCGGTGAATTCAAGGGCGCGGCGACGGACCTCGGCGGCGGAATCGGCACCGAACAGGCCGTTGACCACGGCGAGGAGGTCGGCGCCGGCGTCATACAATTGCCGGGCGTTGCTGGGGGTGACGCCACCAATGGCAACAATAGGTATAGCAAAGCGCTGGCGGGCTTCCTGCAACAGCGCGGTGGTTGCCGCCGGGGTGCCGGGTTTGGTGACGGACTGGAAGAAGCGGCCAAAGGCGATATAACTGACCCCGGCGGCGACTGCCTGTTCGGCGTATTCCAGGCTGGCATGGCAGGTGGCGCCAATCAGCGCATCTGCACCGAGCTGCTGGCGGGCTTCGATCAGACTGCCGTCGTCACGGCCCAGATGCAGGCCGACCTGCAACTGGCTGGCCAGCGCCAGATCATCGTTGATCAGCAGCTCAGCCCCATACTGCCGGCACAGCTCCTGCAGCTGACTGGCTTCCTCCAGGCGGCGCACGGTATCCGCGCTCTTGTCCCGGTATTGGACCAGACGGGCACCGCCGGCGAGGGCAGCTTCCATATACGGCAGCAGCCGACCGTCAGCCAGCAAGGCGCTGTCGGTGATGGCATACAGGCCTTTCAGGCTCATTGGCAGAAGTCCAACGGCAGCCGGCGAGGCACATATTGACCCTGGCCGGGCTCCTCGGCATCACGCAGGGTGCGCCAGGTGTAATCCAGGGCCGTCTCGACCGCGCTGACCAGCTCTTCGCCCAGTGCCAAGCGACCAGCCAGGGCGCTCGCCAGGGTGCAGCCGGAACCGTGGTAGCTGCCGGGCAGCCGCGCACAGGTAAAGGTATGGGTGCTGCCGTCGCGGCAATAGAGCCGGTTATGGATATCCTGCTCATCGCCGTGGCCGCCCGTGATCAGCAGATTCTGGCAGCGCTGCAGCAGTTTGTCGGCACACTCGTCAGCGGTGCCGTCGGGCAGCTCGGCAAGAATGCGGGCTTCGGGCAGGTTGGGGGTGACGATCCGGGCGAGCGGCAACAGCTTCTCGCGCATGGCGTAGCCAACCTCGTCCTTGCCCAGCGAGCCGCCACCGCCGGCGCGCAATACCGGGTCGCAGACCAGGGGCAGCTCGGGGTGGGCCTGCATGATCTCGACTACGGTATCGACCATCTCCAGACTGCCGAGCATACCCAGCTTGACGGCGGAGACGGGCATGTCGCCGAGCACGGCATTGGCCTGGGCCAATACCCATTCACGGTCGAGCACGCGGAAGTCGATGACATCGACGGTGTTCTGCACGGTCAGGGCAGTTACCGCCGGTGCGGCGTGACAACCCTGGGCGATCAGGGCTTCGATATCGGCCTGCAGACCGGCGCCGCCACTGGGGTCGTGGCCGGACAGGCAGAGTACTACGGGACGAAAAGGAGTAGGCGTATTCATGCGCTAAGCTTACCATCAGCGGGAGGGTATCGGTATGGTGAGTGGGGCAAGCCCGCTCCCCACGGGAACAGGTTGTGGGCGTGGGCGGACCACTCTCAACGAACCCGGGACTATAACAACAACCAGCGAAGGAAGCTGCTGATGAAGACGATCAATGAATGGTTTGAAGAGTACGGCGAAAGCCATCGCAACCCGGTGAACAAGCTGGTGCACTGGATCTGTGTACCGCTGATCACGTTCAGCGTGCTGGGCATATTGTGGGCGCTGCATCCTCTGGTCGCCGTCGGGCTGGTCGGGTTGGCGCTGGTGTTCTATCTATTGCTGTCATGGCAGCTGGCGGCGGTAATGCTGGTCCAGAGCCTGCTCATGCTGTGGATACTCAGCATGATGCCGCTGGTGTTCTGGCCCAGCGTGGTCATTTTCGTGCTGGCCTGGGTCGGTCAGTTCATCGGTCACCAGGTAGAGGGCAAGAAGCCGTCTTTCTTCAAGGACGTGCAGTTTCTGCTGATCGGACCGGCCTGGTTGATGGGCTTCGTGTTTCGGCGGTTGGGCTGGCGATATTGAACACCTGCCGAGACTGGCGCGCAGGGCGAGTTAATCCGCGCGCGCCAGCGCACCGCTGAGAAACATATCTTCGAATAACCGCTGCATGTCGGCCCGGGCGATCCGGCCCCGGTATTCCGATTCGCACAACATATAGATGAAGCCGAAGAACAGGTCGGTCAGCCAGCGGTTGGGTACATCTGGGCGGAAGATACCAGCGCGCTGACCACGCAGAAAGAATTCGTCTAGCCGATGCTCATGGGCGACACATTCATCCGGGTAGGCTTGCTGGGTGTTGCGCTTAATGTAGGGTTCGAACTGAGTAATCATGAAAACGCAGAACTCACGCTCGGCGATATAGCCCATGATCAGTTGACGCAGGGCTTCCAGCGGCGGCTGGCTCTCCAGCGCCGCATCGTCCAGAATCCGCGACATAGCCTCCATGACATGCTGCTGCAGTGTGTCCAGCAGTTGCTCGCGGGTGGCGGCGAAACGGTAGAGGGTAGCTCGGCTCACTCCGGCGGCCCTGGCCATCTCCTGCAGGGTGGCACCGGCATTTTCGGTCAGAGTCAGCGCCAGGGAGCGCAACAGGGCATCTTCGGTATCGGGTGTCATGCAAATCGTTAAACGGAATGATAGGCGAGCGGTCTGTAATGGATGCTCATGGCAGTCTCAGCGAGTGTACACATAAAGGGCGGGGTCATGTGAATCAAATTTGATTCACATGATTCGTCAGAGTAGCATCGCCTTTTTTCGGGCCGTCTACGTCCGTTTGTACTAATCCGTAACCTTGACCAAGGAAATGCACCAATGCCCAGTCCACGGCATCTTCTCCGACTTTCCATCCTCATCCCGCTCGCTGCCCTGGCGCTTCTCGGCTGCCAGCAGGAGAGCAACTCCGCGAAGGATCGGCCGGTGCCCAAGGCCCAGGTGCAGATTATCGAACCTGCTGCCCACATGCTGACCGGCGATCTGCCGGGGCGTATCGAGCCGGCGCGCACCGCTGAGGTCCGCGCCCGGGTACCGGGCATTGTGCTGGAGCGGCTGTTCGAGGAAGGGGCCGATGTGCAGGCCGGCGATATTCTGTTCCGTATCGATCCGGCGCCCCTCGAAGCGGCGGTGGCCCAGGCGCGCGGTGCGTTGTCCCGGGCCGAAGCGAGCATCTATCAGGCGGACAGTCTGGTGCGCCGCTACGAACCGCTGGCCGAGGCCCGCGCGATCAGTCAGCAGGAGTATGACAACGCCATCGCCGCGCAGAAGAGTGCCCAGGCCGAGAAACTGTCTGCCCAGGCGGCGTTGGAAACGGCGCGGTTGAATCTGGAATATGCCACCGTGCGGGCGCCGATCAATGGGCGTATCGGCCGGGCCTTGGTCACCGAGGGGGCGCTGGTCGGTCAGGGTGAGGCCACGCCCATGGCTCGTATTCAGCAGCTGGACCCCATCTATGCTGACTTTACCCAGTCAGTCGATGATCTGCTGCGTCTGCGGGCGGCAGCCGCCGAAGGGCGTATCGAGGTGCAGGAGGATGGCGCCGCCCGGGTGCGCATCACTCTCGGGCAGGACGGCTACAGCCAGGAAGGACGGCTGCTGTTTTCCGATGTCTCGGTGGACCCCAGCACCGGTCAGGTGACCCTGCGGGCGGAGCTGCCCAACCCGGATGCGGTACTGCTGCCGGGCATGTATGTGCGGGTGGAAACCGAGCTGGGCATGGAGCCCGACGCGGTATTCGTACCGCAGCGCGCGGTGCGCAGGGGCACTGACAGCATTCCACGGGTGTTGATTGTCGATGAGGAAAACACCGTGCAGGAGCGCACGGTGACGCTGGGCGTCATGCGTGGCAGCGAATGGCAGGTGCTGTCCGGTCTGGAGCAGGGCGAACGGGTCATTGTCGATGGCGTGGCCAAGTTCCAGCCCGGCGGCACGGTCGAGCCGGTGACAGCCAACCAGTCCCAGGACGGAGCGGGCGAGTGACCGAACCGCCGGGGCTGTGAGCCCCGGCCGCCATTCACCTGCTTGCCAAATCAGAGGAAAGAGCATGCCGCAGTTCTTCATCAATCGCCCCAACTTCGCCTTCGTGGTGGCGATCTTCATCTGTCTGGCCGGCCTGCTGGCGATTCCATCGCTGCCGGTGGCCCAGTACCCCAACGTAGCGCCGCCGCAGATCATGATCTACGCGACCTATCCGGGCGCCTCGGCGACCATCCTCAATGAGACGGTGACCAGCCTTATCGAGGAAGAGCTCAATGGTGCCAAGGGCTTGTTGTATTACGAGTCCTCCAGCAGCTCCAACGGCATGGCTGAGATCAACGTCACCTTCGAGCCGGGCACCGATCCGGATATGGCCCAGGTGGATGTGCAGAACCGCCTCAAACGGGCCGAAGCGCGACTGCCGCAGCCGGTATTGCAGCAAGGGCTACAGGTGGAGCAGGCCAGCAGCAACTTCCTGATGATCTACGCGCTGAGCTACAAGGAAGGCGACAAGGACCCGGTCGGGCTGGCCGACTACGCCGCGCGCAATATCAACAATGAAATCCGCCGGATTCCCGGCGTTGGTCGGGTGCAGATGTTCGCTTCCGAACGGGCCCTGCGCGTCTGGGTCGATCCGTCGCGGCTGGTTGGCTTTGATCTGTCGATCGAGGATGTGAACCGCGCCATTGCCGCGCAGAACGTGCAGGTGCCGGCGGGCAGCTTCGGCGAACAGCCGGGCACCAGCGAACAGGAGCTGACTGCCACGCTGATGGTGCAGGGCACGCTGGAAACCGCCGAGGAGTTCAGCGAGATCGTATTGCGCGCCAACCCGAACGGCTCGGTGGTGCACCTGGGTGACGTTGCCCGGGTGGAGATGGGCCGTGAAGAGTACCGCTTCAGCTCCCGCCTCAATGGCCAGCCGGCGGCAGCGGCGGCCGTACAGCTGACTTCCGATGCCAACGCCATCGCCACCGCGACCGCGGTCAAGCAGCGGCTCGAGGAGCTGTCGGCGCTGTTCCCCCAGGATATGGAATACTCTATCCCCTACGACACCTCGATCTTCGTCGACGTGGCGATCAAGAAGGTCGTGGCGACGCTGGCCGAAGCCGTGGTGCTGGTGTTCCTGGTGATGTTCCTGTTCCTGCAGAACTTCCGCTATACCCTGATTCCGACCATCGTGGTGCCGGTCTGCCTGCTGGGCACCTTTGCGGTGATGTCGGTGATCGGTTTTTCGGTCAACATGATGACCATGTTCGGCATGGTGCTGGCCATCGGGATTCTGGTGGACGACGCCATCGTGGTGG
>DXBL01000129.1 GCA_019116555.1 Candidatus Pseudomonas excrementavium | reverse complement strand
GGGCGGTTGGTGGCTGGGTCGATCACGACCATCACACTGCGCGCGGATACCTGTACTGCATCCTTGTGCAGGGCGCAGCTGGTGAACAGGAAAGAGCTGTTGCCGATGCGGCTGATGCCGGCGGCCAGTTCCAGTGGTGTCCAGCCGGCCTGGTAATGCTCGAAGCTCACATCCACCGAGGCCACCAATACTCCCAGCCCGTCGAAATCCAGCTGCCGCACTCCGGTCGAGCGGGCCTGCTCCATATACAGCGCCAGAGCCGATTCGCTGCGCTGGCTGTCCGCATCCACGTCGGCATAGCGTGGCGTGAGCTGCTGGCGAATGGCGAAGTTGTGCGCATGTTGCAGATGGTCGCGGTAATCCGTCGGGGCCAGCGGGCCGGCGCTGCTGTTGCTGGCAGCGGCCATGACGGTGCGGACATCATCGGGCAGGGCGATCCGATGGCCGTTGGCAAAGGCAGCCATCACCGATTCCTGAGTGCCGACCAGCACGCCGTTCTGGTACAGCTCGCTATGCAACCGGAAGCTGTCCTCATCACAGCCGGTCACGCTGATCCAGGCATTGATATCACTGCCGTACCAACTGACCTGACGGTAATCGGTAATGGTGCGCAGCGGCCGCAGGCGCACGTCATCGGAAAACCACGCATCCTGGCCGAAACGGCTGACATGGGCGAGCACGCGGGCTTCAAGGTGCAGCTGATAGATGCGCGAGTTATTCACATGGCGCCAGGTATCCAGGTCGGTATAGCGGGGCGAGAAGCTGAAGTTCAGGGGCGCAGCGGTCTTGTCTTGTTCGGTCATGGCACAGATAAATCCGTTGTAGGGCGGTATAGCCCGAGCATCCCGTTTTAAGACGGCGGAAGCAATCTCATCATTGCGACAAATGCATGCCGATCAGGAAAAATTCACCTGAACCCCGGCCCGTGGCGTCCGGTCACAATCTCAGCAGCGCCTGGCCCCGAGCTGTGATCCGCGGGCCGATACGGTCGAGCCGAGGAGGTCATCCCATGGGCACTACAGTCAGTGATTATTTTGTCGAACGCCTGTACGACTGGGGCGTGCGGCGCATCTACGGTTACCCGGGCGATGGTATCAACGGGGTCATGGGGGCGCTCAATCGGGCCAATGGCAAGATCCGCTTCATCCAGGCGCGCCACGAAGAAATGGCCGCCTTCATGGCCTCGGCCGATGCCAAGTTCAGCGGCGGCCTGGGCGTCTGCCTGGCCACCTCGGGGCCGGGCGCCTCGCATCTGATCACCGGTCTGTACGATGCGCGCCTCGATCACATGCCGGTACTGGCGATCGTCGGCCAGCAGGCGCGGACCAGTCTGGGCAGCCACTATCAGCAGGAGCTGGATCTTACGGCGATGTTCAAGGATGTGTCCGGTGCCTTCGTGCAACAGGCCAGCGCACCGGCCCAAGTGCGGCATCTGGTGGACCGGGGCATCCGCACGGCCTACGGTGAGCGCCGGGTGGCAACCATCATTCTGCCCAACGATCTGCAGGACGAGGCATACACCGAACCGGGCCATGCCCACGGTATGGTGCATTCGGGCATCGGCTACAGCCGGCCCAAGGTGGTGCCCTACCGGGAGGATCTGGAACTGGCGGCCGAAGCGCTGAATGCCGGACGCAAGGTCGCTATTCTGGTGGGTGCCGGTGCGCTGGGGGCCACGGACGAAGTGATTCAGGTAGCGGAAAAACTCGGCGCCGGGGTGGCCAAGGCGCTGCTTGGCAAGGCGGCGCTGCCGGATGAGCTGCCCTGGGTGACCGGCTCCATCGGCCTGCTGGGCACCGAGCCGAGCTATAAGTTGATGACCGAGTGCGACACCCTGCTGATGATTGGCTCGGGTTTTCCCTATTCCGAATTTCTGCCGCAGGAAGGGCAGGCCAGGGGTGTGCAGATCGATATCAAGGCTGACATGCTCAGCTTGCGCTACCCTATGGAGGTCAGTCTGCAGGGCGATTCCGCCGAAACCCTGCGGCTGCTGCTGCCGCTGCTCACCGAGAAGACCGACCGCAGCTGGCGGCGCAAGGTCGAGGGTTGGCGCGCGGACTGGGAAAAGACGTTGGAAGCCCGCGCCATGGTGGCCGCCGATCCGATCAATCCGCAGCGGGTGGTCTTCGAGCTGTCGCCGCGCCTGCCGGACCGGGCAGTGATCACCTGCGACTCCGGCTCCTGCGCCAACTGGTATGCACGGGATCTGAAGATTCGCCGCGATATGTTGTGTTCGCTGTCCGGCGGGCTGGCATCCATGGGCGCGGCGGTGCCCTACGCCATTGCCGCCAAGTTCGCTCATCCTGACCGGCCAGTGGTGGCGCTGGTCGGCGACGGGGCGATGCAGATGAACAATATGGCCGAGCTGATCACGGTCGCCAAATACTGGCGGGAATGGGACAGCAGCCAATGGATCTGCGCGGTGTTCAACAACGAGGATCTCAATCAGGTGACCTGGGAGCAGCGGGCCATGCAGGGCGATCCGAAGTTCGCGGCGTCGCAGAATATCCCCGATGTGCCCTATCACCGCTTCGCCGAATCCATCGGTTTGAAGGGTATCTATGTCGACCGCGAAGACCGGGTGGCAGCAGCCTGGGAGGAAGCGTTGGCGGCTGATCGACCGGTGGTCATCGAGTTCAAGACCGATCCGGATGTGCCGCCGCTGCCGCCGCATATCAAGCTGGAGCAGGCCAAGGCCTATGTCCAGACATTGCTGCAAGGGGACCCGGATCAGCGCGGCATCATCAAGCAGTCGGCGAAACAGGTATTGAGCCGTATGCTGCCCGGCAAACCGAAGAGCTGAACCGGTGCAGCCCGGGAATCCGGCTGAATTATCTGGGGCCAGAGTTGCCGGTGGATCCTTCGCCTTCGCGAAGGATGACGGTGAAGACGCCGAAGGTGAGCTTTTGCCTGAACTGTCAGGCCGCCGCCAGGGTCGAAAAAAAACATACCTCGATTATGGAGTTCTCTATGCTCAAGTTTCTCGCCAGCACTGCAGGTATCATCTTTCTGGTTGGCCTGGTGGTCATCATCGGTCTGCTGATGCTGATTTTCTGAGCCGTCCCCACCAGTCATCCCAGCGCAGGTTGACCCACAGCGACAGACCGATCACCGCGCCGCCCAGGACCAGGCGCGGCAGATCGGCTTGCTGATTCCAGATCAGCAGATTCACCACCAGCCCGGCGGGAATCAAAGCGTTGTTCATGATGCCCAGGGTGCCGGCATCCACTTGGGTGGCACCCCGATTCCAGAAGAAGAACCCCAGCCCGGACGCGACCAGCCCCAGCCAGCCGAGCACGCTCCAGTGCAGCCACGTCTGCGGCAGTTGCTGATGATCGCCAAGCAGCAGCCAGGCGGGCAGCGCCACCAGCAGCGCGCCGATAAAGAAGAAGCCGAAGCCATGCCATTGCTGCCGCCGGTCCACCTGGAAATGACGCACCAGATGGGCGTAGCCCACCTGGCCCAGGGCGAAGGTGATGTTGGCCAGCTGCAATAACAGAAACCCTTTTACATACCCTTCGCTGACACCGTCATAACGGATGATGCCCGCTCCCAGCACGGCGATCATCGTCGCCACTACCGGCCCGATGCTGAAGCGCCGTCGCAGGGCATTGTCCACCAGAGCGATATACAGCGGGGTGAAGATGGTGAACAGCAACACTTCAGGCACGGTGAGCAGTTCGAAGGAGAGATACAGGCAGATATAGGTCAGCCCGAACTGCAACGCGCCCACGGCGAGCAGGCCCGGGGCCATGCCGCGGGGTAGCCGCCGCGGACGCAGCAGCGGCAGGAACAGCGCGCCGGCCAGGACGATGCGGGTGAGTACCGAGAAATAACTGTCGACCTGCCCGGCCAGATACTCGCCGATCAGGCTGAACGAGATGGCCCATAACAGAGTGACGGCAATGAGATAGAACATGGAGAATTCACCAGCGAGGCAAAAAAGCTGCCGATAGAAAATGACCGTAATTCAACGCAAGGTACGGTGGTTGGGCGTTAGAACCGAAAGCGGGTGATTTTAACATGCAGTGCCGCATGTGCGCGTAATCGGTCAGGGCTGCTGATCTTGATCTGGCAGACATCATTGCAGATGCAATCTGCCGCACGCTGTGGCAGATTTGTGCGGTTCGCCGCAGCGGCGAATCACTCCCATTCACATGCAAGGACAACATAATGAACAAGGCAGGGATAGCAGCGGGCACGCTGGCATTGGTGGTGGTCGCAGGTACCGCCGGAGCCTGGTATACAGGCACGCGACTGGAGGCGGTTTTGCAGGACTCCGTTCGCAAGGGCAACGAGCAACTGGCAGCGCAGTTTCCGGGCAGCGATATGGCCCTCGAACTGGTTGAGTTCCAACGCGGCATCCTGTCCAGCGAAGCGCGTTATCGTCTGGCGCTGCCGACCGCTGAGGGCGAGGAGCCGCCGGTCGAGCTGTTTATCAAGGACCGTATCGAGCACGGCCCGATGCCGCTGTCACGCCTGACGTCGCTGCGCTGGATGCCGGTGATGGCCGTCAGTCATGCCGAGCTGGAGTCCAGCGCGGCGCTGACCGAATTGTTCGCTGCCAGTCGTGGGCAGTCGCCGGTGGTGGTCACCAGCAGCATCGGTTATCGCGAGAACATTACCGGCAACATCCGCGTCGCGCCGATGGTCGTGAGTGAGGATGATATCCAGCTGGCCTTCTCCGGCCTGCATGCGGATTTCGCGACAGATACCCGGGGCAGCCAGGTGGTCATGCGCGGGCGGGTCGACTCGCTGAAGATCCAGGGGCAGGCCCAGATCGATCTGGTGGGAGGTGAGTTCGAACTGGAGCGTCGCCGCGAGGGCGAATACGGGCTCTATCTCGGTGACGGGCGCCTGACGCTGGACAGCATGGCCATCGAAGTTGCCGACGGGCCGATCATGGTGCTGCAGGATATCGAGCAGACCGACATCACCACCCTCGGCGCCGATGGGGTAAAGGGTGCCCTCAACTATCAGATCGGCTCGGTTACTTATGGGGGCAAGCCGCTGGGTTCCATACGCATGGATTGGAGTCTGAGCCGCCTTGATCCAGCCGCCACGGCGGTGCTGGCCGGCATGTACAACACCCTGAGCATGGGTATCGAGCCGAGTGATCCCGAGGCTGTGAAGGAGCAGTTCACCGGGGCGGTGCAGCAGTTGTTGGAGGGTAAGCCGCGGCTGGCGCTGGATAACCTGTCGATCCGCACCGCCAGTGGCGAGAGTCGATTCAAGCTGGGCGTGGATCTGAGCCAGCCCGCTTCCTTCGATCTGCCGCCAGGCCTGCTGGCGGAGCAACTGATTGGTGGCCTGGATGCCAGCCTGACCCTGTCCAAACCCATGCTGAGTGACATGGTGCGCTACAAGGCGCTGTTCCAGCCGGACGCGGATGCCGCAGCGGTGGAGCAGGAAGCCCAGATGCTGGCGGAGATGGCCGGCGGCATGGCGGAGATGATGCAACTGGGCAAGATCGAAGGGGATAATATCCTCTCCAGCCTGCGTTATGCCGACGGCCTCATCGACCTCAACGGCCAGAGCATTCCCCTTGAAGACTTCATCGGCATGCTGGCGATGCTGTCACCCGATGCCGGTCTGGAAGCGTTGGAATAACGCCTGGCATTGCCCGCCTTGGCACTGTCATGGCGGGCAAGTACCATGGTCGGTCCAGCCTGCGACAGGCAGTCCGCAGGCGGCCATCGAAGAGAGTTGCAATGATCCCTACTGATGAACTTCATCTCATGCTGATCCTGCTGGTGATCGGCTTTCTGCTGCTGGGCACCGGGTTCAGCTTTCGCGACAAGGGTTGGGGAGTGGCACTGATGCTGTTTGGCTCTGCGGTGGTACTGGTGACGATAGGGACGCGCATTCTGGAGGCGGTGTCGCTGAGCTGAACGGGCGACACCGGCGCCATCAACTGATCAGAAGTGCACCTTGACCAGCAGGTTGGTGACGTTCTGGTTGGTATCGAAAGCCGCGGTATTCTCGATGCCGTACTTGTCCTTCCAGTAGCTGTACTCGATGCCGGTGTACAGCTGTTTGGCCTTCCAGCCCAGCGCCTTGCCCAGGTCGTATTTGACCTGCGGATTGAAATGCAGGTTGGCGTGCTTGCCGTCCCCATCGTTATCCACGATCCAGTCGATATAGCCATCGATCAGGATATCCGACTTGCCGACCGGCACTGTCACCGCCCATACCGGGGTCACCTGCCAGGCGCCGCGCACACCTTCCGGCGTATCGGAGTGACGGTAGTAGGTATTGAGCTGGAAATAGTCGAAGCCGGGCAGGTCCAGATCGAAGCCCGGGCCCAGCAGGTAGTTCTTGATGTCGCCACGGCCGCGCTCGTAGGTACCGGCCAGCAATACGTCGGTGATCGGACCGAACTTGATCTGTTGTCCACTCAGCTTGCCGAATGACAGGCGCGGTGCGACTTCCCCGTACCAGGTGCTGTGGTTGCCGCTGGCATCCTTGGCCCCGTTGTAGTGAATGCTGTCGACGAACAGGAACAGATCGCCGAAGCTCCAGCTGCTGACGTGCTCGAAGGTGACCGCCTGCTGGGTCTTGGGGTCGACTTCGAAATCATTGCCGTACAGGTAGGTCAGGCTGTTGTCCTGCCATTGCAGGGGGGAAGCGGCGGCCAGGCTGCTGGCGACAGCCAGGGTAGTGGCCGCGATGCCGATGATCGGTTTGTGCATTGTGAATTCCGACTGCTGGGTTGAGAAGCGCGCATATTAAAAGCGTTTGCCGGAAAAGCAAACGCCAGCGCGCGGCTAAGGTGGATCGCTGGAACGCCTGCGGCGATTGCCTGTCACAGACAATACGCGCCGCGAGCCGGTGGGCCAGGGCCAACGGCCCGCGTGAGGGGCTCGCATTGTCCGTTGCACTCGTGGGCACTGATGCCCGCCGGTTTTTCTTTCTTCAGTTCAAGGAGTTGCACAGATGGAACTTGATCCGCTGCTGCTATCTCGCCTGCAATTCGCCTTTGTCGTCTGCTTCCATGCCATCTTTCCTGTCTTCACTATCGGCCTGGCGACCTTCATCGCCTTTCTCGAAGCATTGGCATTCAAGACCGGCAATCCGCTCTACACGAGATTGTCGCGGTTCTGGATTCAGGTATTCGGGGTGGCGTTCGCCATGGGGGTGGTGTCGGGTATCGTCATGTCCTTCCAGTTCGGTACCAACTGGAGCAACTTCTCCTACGCTGCGGCCAATTTCATCGGCCCCATGCTCAGCTACGAGGTGGTGACCGCATTCTTCCTGGAAGCGGCTTTTCTTGGCGTGCTGCTGTTCGGGCGCAACAAGGTGCCGCCGGGTGTGCACCTGTTCGCTGCCTGCATGGTGGCGCTGGGCACGCTTATTTCCACCTTCTGGATTCTGGCGGCCAACAGCTGGATGCATACGCCGGTCGGCACCGAGCTGACCGATGGCATGTTCGTGGTCGGCAGCTGGCGCGAAGCCATTTTCAACCCGTCCTTCCCGTACCGCTTCGCCCATATGGTGCTCGCATCGTTCCTCACCGGCTCTTTCGTGGTGGCGGGCGTCAGCGCCTGGTATCTGCTGGTGGGGCGCGAGGTGGAGGCCAACCGCCGAGCGCTCTCCATGTGCCTGTGGCTGATCCTTATTCTGGCACCGACCCAGGCCGTGGTCGGTGACTACCATGGGCTCAATACCCTGGAGCATCAGCCAACCAAGGTGGCAGCCATCGAAGGCAACTGGGAGACCATGCGCGGCATGCCATTGCTGCTGTTCGCCATTCCCGACCAGGAGAACGAGACCAACCGTTTCGAGATCGGCCTGCCAAAGCTGGGTAGCCTGATCCTGACCCACGACCTGAACGGCGAGGTACCCGGGCTCAAGGAAGTCGCGCCGGAGGAGCGGCCGCCGGTGTGGATCGTGTTCTGGGCGTTTCGCATCATGGTGGGTATCGGCCTGCTGATGATCGGCTGTGCGCTGGCCGGGCTGTTCCTGCGTGCCGGTGGGCGTTACTGGCGCCAGCCGCTGTTTCTCAACGCCATGCGGTTGATGACCTTCGCGCCCTTTGCCGCGGTGCTGTGCGGCTGGATCGTTACCGAGGTGGGCCGCTTCCCCTGGGTGGTCTACGGCCAGATGAGCCATATGGAGGGACTGACACCTTCGCTGACCGGCGGCATGGTGCTGTTCACCCTGTTGGGCTACATCGCGGTGTATGCGGTGATCTTCAGCGCCGGCCTGTATTACCTGATGCTGGTATTGCGCGCCGGTCTGGAAAGTATCGATCAGGATGACGAGGTGCACGATATCGAGCGGCCGAAGCGGCCGTTGTCGGCGGCTCACGTCAGCATCGAAGAGGGAGGGCGCTGATATGCATGGCATTGATCTGACCATCATCTGGGCGGTGATCATCGCCTTCGGCATCATGATGTACGTGCTGATGGACGGCTTCGACCTGGGGGTGGGCATCCTGTTTCCCTTCGCCCCGGATGAGGACGCGCGGGACGTGATGATGAACTCGGTCGCACCGGTATGGGACGGCAACGAGACCTGGTTGATCCTCGGCGGGGCCGGGCTGCTGGCCGCCTTTCCGCTGGTCTATTCGGTATTGATGCCGGCGTTGTATATCGGCGTGTTCCTGATGCTGGCCGGGCTGATCTTCCGCGGTGTGGCCTTCGAGTTCCGCTTCAAGGCCAACTCCTCGCGCAACCTGTGGAACTGGGCCTTTGCCGGCGGCTCCATGGTCGCCGCCTTTGCCCAGGGCGCGGTGGTGGGCGCCTATATCGAAGGTTTCAATACGGTGGATGGCCGGTATGTCGGCGGCGCCTTCGACTGGCTGACCCCCTTCACTGTGCTCACCGGGCTGGGCCTGGTGGCTGGTTACGCCCTGCTCGGCAGCACCTGGCTGATCATGAAAACCGTGGGCCATATCCAGCAGTGGGTCTATCGCCTGGCGCCCTGGTTGCTGGCCGCGGTGCTGGCGGTCTTCGCCGTGGTCAGCGTATGGACCCCGGCGGTGGACCCCTCGGCCTTCGAGCGCTGGTTCAGCGTCATCCGGTTGATCTGGGTGTTCCCCTTGCTGGCATTGCTGTTCGCCTTCCTGGTGATACGAGGCCTGCGTCGGCGTCAGCAATCGGTGCCTTTCGTCGCGACCATGGGCATGTTCGCCTTCACCTATCTCGGCCTGCTGGTGACCAAATGGCCCTATGTGGTGCCGCCGAACCACACGCTATGGGATGCCGCCGCCGCGCCGGGCTCGCAACTGTTTCTGTTGATCGGCATGCTGTTCGTGATTCCGGTGATCCTGGCCTATACCGCCTGGACCTACTGGGTATTCCGCGGCAAGGTCAAGGTCGGTGAGGGTTACCACTGAGCAGCGCTGTCCCGGTGTCCGACCCGATAGATAGCAAAAGCTGGCTGCGCTGGCTGCTGGTGCCGCAACGGCGGTTGCTGAATGCGGCGCTGGCGCTGGCGGTCGCCGCGGCCGGGCTGTTCATCCTGCAGAGCTGGTTGCTGGCCAGCCTGTTCAGCCACTGGTTGCTCGCCTGGCAGGCGGGCACGCTGGGCAGCTTCGAATTTTCCCAATGGTGGCCGTGGCTAGCTGGGCTGCCGCTCTGCCTTATCGTCCGTCCCGCTCTGCAATACGGCCGCGAACGGCTGTCGCAGCGGGCCAGCCTGCGGGTGCGCCAGGCGCTGCGCGAACAACTGCTGCAGCGGCTGGCGATGCTCGGGCCGGCGCGGCGGGGTCTCGGCGCCGACGCCGAGCTGGGCAGTCGCCTGCTGGAACAGGTGGACGCGCTGGATGGCTATATCAGCCGTTATCAGGTGCAGCGCCAGTTGGTGATCGTGGTCCCGCTGCTGCTGCTCCTGGCCACCGCCTGGCACAGTTTGCTGGCTGCGGCGTTGCTGTTGGCGACGGCGCCGTTGGTGCCGCTGTTCATGGTATTGCTGGGGCAGGCGGCGGCGAACGCCAGTCGCCGCCAGTTCATGGCGCTGGGGCAGATGAGCGGACGTTTTCTCGATCTGCTGCGCGGCATGGCGACCCTGCGCCATCTGCGGGCGCTGGATACCGCCCAGCTGGCGGTGGAGCAGGCCGCCGAGGATTACCGCAGCCGCACCATGCGCGTGCTGCGCATGGCCTTTCTGTCCGGCGCGGTGCTTGAACTGTTCGCCTCGATCGCCATCGCCATGGTCGCGCTCTACCTGGGCATGGGCCTGCTGGGCATGCTGCCCTGGGCCCAGGGCGAGATTCCGGTACCGTATCAGGGCGCGCTGTTTATCCTGCTGTTGGCGCCGGAGTTCTATGCGCCACTGCGGCAACTGGGCAGTGATTACCATGCCCGGGCCGAAGCCGAAGGTGCGCTCGCCGAGTTTCTGCCATTGCTGGAGCTTGAGTTGTGGCAGCACCCGGGCACGGAGTCATTGCAGCTCCGGCAGGCACCGGCGATTGATTGCCGCAACGTCAGTGTCGATCTGCCCGGCGCCGCGGCGCGGCTGCGTCCGCTGAATCTGCGCCTGGCCGCCGGCGAGCGGGTCTGGTTGCACGGGCCCAGCGGCAGTGGTAAATCGACCCTGTTGCATGTGCTGCTGGGGTTTCTGCCTCATACCGGTGAGGTACTGATCGATGATCTGCCGCTGGATTCGCTGCGGCGCAGCGATTGGCATCGTCATGTGGGCTTCCTGGCTCAGCAACCGGAGCTGATCCCGGGCACGCTGGCGGAGAACCTGCGCCTCGCCGCGCCGGATGCCAGCGACCAGCAGTTGATTGCGGCATTGCAGGAGGTCGGTTTGTGGCCACTGCTGCGGCAATTACCTTGGCAGTTGGCAACGCCCTTGGGCGAGCGCGGGCTGGGGCTGTCCGGCGGCCAGCTCAGCCGGCTGGCCCTGGCCAGGCTGTTGTTGCGCGATACCTGGGTCTGGCTGCTGGATGAACCGCTGGCGCATCTGGACCCGCAGACCGCCGAGCTGATCGGTGACCTGCTGGAGCGGCTCAGCCGCGGCCGTACGGTTCTGCTGGTCAGTCATGAAGCGGTGGGCTTGGGCTGGCTGGATCGGCAAGTCGCGCTGCGGGAAGGTGAACATGGCTGAACAGCGTCCACCGGCGGTGCGTCTGCGCAACCTGCTCAACAGTCGCCTGGGCGGCTGGTGGGTGGCCGCTGTGCTGGGTTTCATCACTCTGTTTTCCGCCATTGCGCTGCTGGCGGTGTCCGGCTGGTTTATCAGCGCTGCTGCCCTGGCCGGTCTGGCGCTCGCCGGTGCGGGGCATACCTTCGATATCTTCCGCCCGGCCGCCGTTATCCGCCTGCTGGCGCTGACCCGCACCGTGGGCCGCTATACCGAGCGGCTGGCATCGCACCATGCGGCTCTGGGCTTGCTGCGGGATCTGCGCAGCCGCCTGTTCCGGCGGATTACCCAGGCGCGACGCCTGCCGTTGCGCACCCCGGGCGCCATGCACCGGCTGGTGGCTGATATCGACCTGTTGGATCAGTTCCCCCTGCGCGTGGTGCTGCCCTGGGCTTGGGCCAGCCTGCTGCTGGTATTGCTGCTGCTCTGGTTGGCGCTGCTGAACCCGGCGCTATTGCTGGCGACGCTGCCCGGCTTGCTGCTGGCCTGGCTGTCACCCTGGTTGGGTTACTGGCAGGGCGGGCGGCTGGCGCGCGAAGAGGTCACCTGGGCCGAACAGCGGCGGGAATTTTTGCTCGACAGCCTGGCATTGCTCACCCCGCTGTTGATCTGGCAGCGCTGGGGTGAGCGCAGCGCTGCCTTTGCCGGGCGGGATCGGGCACACCTGGAACGTCAGGACCGGCAGCAGCGACTGAGCAGCCGTATCGCACTGCTGCAGCAATGGGCATTGGCCGCCAGTCTGCTGGGGCTGCTATGGCAGGGCTGGCCAATGATCAGCGAGGCGGCTGTGTCGGTGCCCCTGTTGCTGGCAGTGCTGCTGACGCTGCTGGGGCTGAGTGAGGCGCTGCTGCCGCTGGCCGGCAGTTTTGTCGCGCTGGGGCTGAGCCAGGCGGCGCGGGATCGGTTGAATAGTCTGGCTGGTGATGTGCCGCGGCAGGAGCCGTCACGGCCGCGTCCTGAAGGGTTGTGGCGCTTGCAGCTGCATGCTGTCACTGCTCGCTGGCCCGGCGCGCTGAACGGCCCTGACAATATCGAACTGCGGCTGGAGCAGGGTGAAACGCTGCTGTTGCAGGGGCCGTCCGGTGGCGGCAAATCGACCCTGTTGCAGCTGCTGGCCGGCGAGCCGCTGCCGGCCAGTGGTGAATGCCGGCTGAACGGGCAGCCGTTGCCGCATTGGGACCTGCGCGACGTGATCGGTTACCTGCCGCAGGACATCGATATCTTCAACCTGTCGCTGGCGGCCAACCTGCGCCTGGGCAATCCGCAGGCGAGCGACCAGCAGTTGTGGCAGGTGCTGACAGACGTAGCACTGGCAGACTGGGTCAGGGCGCACCCGCAACAATTGCAGCTGCGACCCGGCGAACTTGGCTCGGCGGTATCCGGCGGGCAGGCGCGGCGTATCGCCCTGGCGCGGTTGCTGCTGGCCGAGCGGCCGGTCCTGCTGCTCGATGAGCCCTTCGCCGGGCTGGATGCCGTCACCCGTGAGCAGGTGATGGCGGCGCTGGTGCGGCGCCAGCGGCAGGGGTTGTTGATCATTGTCAGTCATCAGCCGGTGATGGCTGAGCGGCTGTGTGCCGTGCGAATTGGCGATTGACCGGATACCCAGCCCCCGGCGCGCTGCGCGCGCCATCGCGGCGATGCTGTCCGCAGGACAGCCATCAACCGCAGGGCAGGTCTACCAGGTATCAACAAAGGGGCGCTTGCCGCGTTGCAGCGACTCCGGTGGCGCTGAACTCAGTCCGCGGAGCAACCAGTCCCGGGTTTCCACCGGATCGATGACCGCGTCGATCTCCAGGAAGCTGGCCATGCTCAGGCCCTTGCCGCGGGCATACAGCTCGCCCACGAGTTTGTCGAACAGTGCCTGTTGCTCAGCGGGGTCTTCCAGCGCCGCCAGTTCCTTGGCAAAGCCCAACCGCACCGCGCCCTCCAGGCCCATGGCACCGAACTCGCTGCTCGGCCAGCCGATGGTGAACATCGGGGCGTGGAAGCTGCCGGCGGCCATGGCCTGGGCGCCGAGGCCGTAGCCCTTGCGCAGCACCACGGTGAAGAAGGGGATCTGCAGGCTGGCGGCGGTGACGAACATGCGCGAGACATGTCGCACCGTGGCCTGCTGCTCTGCTTCCGGGCCGACCATGAAACCGGGGGTATCGCACAGGGAGACCATTGGCAGGCCGTGGGCCTGGCACAGCTGCATGAAGCGCGCGGCCTTGTCTCCGGCGGCAGCATCGATGGCACCGCCCAGGTACATGGGATTGTTGGCCATCAGGCCGAAGGCCTTGCCGCCGATGCGTACCAGTGCGGTGATCATGCCCGGGGCAAACTCGCGGCGCAGTTCCAGCACCGAGTCGGTGTCGGCCAGGGCGTGGATGACCTCGCGGATATCGTAGACCCGCAGGCGGTTCTCCGGGATCAGGTGGCGCAGGATGCGCTGGTCGGCGGATTCGCCGCCGGGCAGGTCGCCCTGGAAGTAGGACAGGTACTGCCTGGCCACGCGGGTGGCTTCGGCTTCGTCCTCGACCAGTACGTCGATCACGCCGTTGGGCCCCTGCATGCTGGTCGGGCCGACCTCCTCGGGGGTATAGCTGCCCAGCCCGCCACCTTCGATCATCGCCGGACCGGCCATGCCGATGGTGGCGTTGCGGGTGGCGATGATCACGTCGCAGCAGCCGAGCAGGGCGGCGTTACCGGCAAAGCAGCGCCCGGAGACCACACCGACCAGCGGGACCTGACCGCTGAGCCGGGCCATGCGCATGAAGGTGGTGCAGTCCAGTCCGGCCACGCCGACCTTGTCCACATCCCCGGGCCGTCCGCCGCCGCCTTCGGTGTAGAACACCAGCGGCAGGCGCCACTGCTCGGCCAGCTCCAGCATGCGGTCGGTCTTCTTGTGGTTCATCACCCCCTGGGTGCCGGCGAACACCGTGTAGTCGTAACTCATGGCCATGCAGCGGGCGGTCTCGGCGCCGAACAGTTCGGCGTTCACCGTGCCGATGCCGGCAATCAGGCCATCGGCCGGGCTCATCTTCAGCAGGTCTTCATGACTGCGGCGGGTGCGCTGGGCGGCCAGGGCGAAACCGCCGTATTCCATGAAACTGCCTTCATCCAGCAGCTCGGCGAGGTTTTCCCGGGCGGTACGCTGGCTGGTCTTGCGGCGCCTGGCAACTGCCTCGGGGCGTTCGGCATCGGTCAGCTCGGCGCGGCGCTGCAGCACTTCCTGCAGATCGGCGCGGATATGCTGCAGATCGATCTGCTGTTCATCGAACTGTTCGGTGCCCGCTGCGCCGGTCGGTTCGATAAACAGCAGTGGGTTGCCTGCAAACAGATTGTCACCGGGGCTGGCGGCCAGGGCGCGGATGATGCCGCTGCACTCGGCCTTGACCTCGAACTCCATTTTCATCGATTCCATCACCGCCAGCTGCTGGCCGGCGTTGACCTGCTCGCCCGGCTGGACCGCCAGACTGACCAGCACGCCCTGGACCGGCGCCTTCAGCGGCTGGCTGCCGGCAGGGGCGGCGGCTTCGGCTGGGCCAGCGCGGTGCGCCTCGGCGCTGACATCGGCATGCAGTTGGGGATGCGGCTGATCAGCACTGCCAACCAGCGCGGCGGCATTGGCCTCGATAAAACCGGTGGTGACCTGGTTGCGCTGTACGTCGGGATGCTGCAGCAGATTCTGCAGAAAGGTCCGATTGCTGCCCACGCCCTCCAGGCGGAACTCGCACAATGCCCGATAGGCGCGGCGCAGCACGCTGGGATAGTCTCCCGCGCCCTGCACGATCAGCTTGGCCAGCAGCGAGTCGAACGCCGGGTTGGTGGTGTAGCCGCTGTAACCGTAGCCATCGACGCGCACGCCATGGCCACCGGGCGGCTCGTAGGCAGTCAGGGTGCCGCCGCTGGGGGTGGCGCTGCCGTCGGGCTGCATGGTTTCCAGGTTGATGCGCAGTTGCACAGCGAAGCCCCGTGGGGGCGCTATGCGCGATTGTTCCAGATCCAGTTCGGCGAGGCTGGCGCCGGCCGCCAGACGGATCTGCAATTGCGCCAGATCCAGCCCGGTCACCGCTTCGGTGACGGTGTGTTCGACCTGGATGCGCGGGTTGGCCTCCATGAATACGAAATCGCCATTGTCCTCGTCCACCAGGAACTCGACGGTACACAGGCCGCGATAGCCTACGGCGGCGGTCAGGGTCACGGCGGCAGCCAACAGGCGTTCGCGCAGCAGCGGGTCGAGTCCCGGTGCGGGAGCCACTTCCAGCAGTTTCTGGTTGCGCCGCTGCAGGGTGCAGTCGCGCTCCCACAGATGGCTGACCGCGCGACCATCGCCGATGATCTGCACCTCGATATGCCGGGCGTGGCGGATCAGCCGTTCGATATACAGCTCACCATTGCCGAAGGCGGCGCGTGCCTCGGAGCTGCAGCGGGCGAAGGCCTGCTCCAGTTCATCGCTGGAGTGCACGGCGCGCATACCGCGCCCGCCACCGCCGGCCAGGGCCTTGAGCATGACTGCCGAGCCTGCCGGCAGCCCGGCCATGAAGGTCTGCGCCTGCTCCAGACTGGTCGCCTGGTTGGTTCCCTGGACCAGCGGCACATCATGCTGGATCGCCAGGCGCCGGGCGCTGGCCTTATCACCGAACAGTTCCAGTACCTCGGCATCCGGGCCGATAAAGGTGATGCCGGCCTCGGTGCAAGCGCGGGCGAAGACGGCATTCTCGCTGAGAAAGCCGTAGCCCGGGTGGATGGCATCGCAGTCATGGTGCCGGGCGATATCGATCAGTTGCCGATGATCCAGATAAGCCGCGGCGCCACGGCCGCGCAGCGCTACCGCGGCATCGGCCTTGCGTACATGCAGCGACTGGGCGTCATCTTCGGCGTACACCGCCAGGCTGGGGATATCCAGCTCCGCGGCGGCCCGGGCCAGGCGGATGGCAATCTCGCCGCGGTTGGCAATCAGCAGACGTTTGAAAGGCATCAGATCCATTCCTTGAGTTCATTCTTCTTCACCTTGCCGGTGGCGGTCATGGGCAGGGAGTCCACCAGGCGTACTTCGGGCACCTTGTAGCTGGCCATGACCTCCCGGCACCAGGCGGTGAGGCTGTCGGCATTCAGGCCGCTGCCGGGCTTGGCCACGACAAAGGCCAGCGGGGCTTCACCGCGCCGTTCGTCGGGACAGCCGATGACCGCTGAGGCGAGGAGATCCGGATGCTGGCCGAGCATGGCTTCCAGCTCGCTGGGGAATACGCTCATGCCGTTGACCTTGAGCATTTCCTTGCGCCGTCCCAGGTAGCGGATAAAGCCCTGCTCGGTGATCACACCGCTGTCGCCGGTATGCAGCCAACCGTCGCGCAGGGCCTCGGCGCTGGCCTCGGGTTTGTTCCAGTAGCCCTTGAGCAGGGACGGGGAGCGCACACACAGCTCGCCCTCGCTGCCCAGTGGCAGCAGCGCGCCGGTGTCGAAATCGCAGACCTTGAATTCGGTGCCGGGCACCGGCAGGCCGACGAAGGTGGGCGCGGACTTGAGATCGAAGTCATCCTCCTGCAGGCCGGCGGTGAAGGTGTCGCAGGTGTGGGTTTCGGTCATGCCGAAGCTGGTCTCGAACAGGGTGCAGCCGGTCAGCTCACGCCAGCGGCGGCGGTATTCGGGGGTGAGTTTCTTGATGAAGGAGACGCAGCTGGTGACCTGCAGCGAGCTGAGATCGAACTGCTCGCGCTGTGGGTGATCGAGAATCTCAGCGGCGCTGTCGACCAGCAGGCCGGTGTGATTGACTCGGTAGTGCTGCACGGCGCCCATGAATGCCAGTGCGTCCCAGCGTGCCAGCAGAACCAGGGTGGTGCCGCCGAACACCGGGAACAGCAGTCCGGCGTTCTCACCGGCGATCCAGAATTCGGGCATGAAGTTCAGGCTGACGCGTTCGCTGTCCAGGCCCAGCGCGGCGGGCAGGAAACTGGCGCAGGTATAGAGCATGTCGCCATGGGTATGGATGCAGCCCTTGGGCAGGCCGGTGGTGCCACCGGTGTAATTGAGCGCAGCGATATCGTCGAGCGCGGGCTCAGGCAGACCTGTCCTGGGTTCGGTGACCGCCAGGGCGGGCAGCAGATCGATGCTGTCGGTAACGGCCAGTTTGGGCGTCTGCAGCAAGTCGGGTATGGCGAAAGGCGGCTCGGCAGCACAGATTTCCGCCAGGCTGGTACTGATCAGCACGCGTAACGCGGTCGCGCCGGACGCCGCCCGTACCACTGGCAGCAATTGGTCGAAACAGACCATGACGCTGGCACCGCAGTCCTGCAGTTGGTAGGCCAGCTCGGTCGCGGTGGCCATGGGGCTGACCGGTGCGTGGATGGTGCCGGCCTTGAGAATCCCGTAGAAGACGATATGCAGTTGCGGGCAATTGGGCATGAACACGGCAACCCGATCGCCGGGCTGCACCCCCTGATCCAGCAGTAAAGCCGCGAAGCGGTCGCTGAGGTCGTGCAGTTCGGCATAACTGAGGTCGTGACCGTAGAAGCGTACGGCGGGTTTATCGGGGCTGGTCTGCGCCCAGTGCTGCAGGTAATGCGTAAGCGGGCGCTGACCCAGCGGGTATTGCGGTTCGCTGGCCTGGCCGGCGGGCCAGGCCAGGCGCTGTAGCGCGCGCAGCTGCTCCAGATAATCACGCTCATGCATGCTCGATATCTGCCTTGTTATTGTTGATGTCAGGTCAGGTTAGAGCGGTTCGCTGCAAAAAGCAGCAAGCTTGCCGTGGCGAATGGCGGAGCAGTACCGGTGTTTATGGTAAGCACTGGCGTGGGGCTGCTTGTTCACGTGGGAGCGGCCAACCTCCGCAGCCAAGGTCGCTCCCACCAATCAAGGTGTGCTGCTCTGGCCTGCGGTCAGAACAGCTCCAGCGGGGTAATGCCGCCATCACTGCTGTAGCCATCGGAATCCAGTTCGCTGGATGGGGGTGGCACGTCCTCTTCCTTGAATATCTCGAGGAAGGCGCCCGGGGTACCGGGCCGGGCGCTGCGTCCGGTCAGCGGGTCGACGCGGGTGACGACCAGTCCTTCCGGCTGTTCCAGGTCATGTTCGGGCTGGCCTTCCAGCGCGCCGGCCATGAACTCCATCCAGATGGGCAGCGCGGTGGTGCCGCCGTACTCGCGTCGACCCAGGGTGGTGGGCTGGTCGAAGCCGACCCAGACAGTGGCCACATGGTCGCCATTGAAGCCGGCGAACCAGCCATCCTTCTGGTCGTTGGTGGTACCGGTCTTGCCGCCCAGGTCATTGCGCTCCAGCGCCCGGGCGCGGGAGCCGGTGCCGCGGTTGATCACGTCCTTGAGCATGCTGGTCAGCTGATAGGTGGTGCGCGGATCGATCACCTGCTCAGCCTCCCGGGCCTCGGGCGGCACCTGGCCGGGCGTCAATCCGACGTAGGCATCGATGCGCTGTTGCTCGGCGGCCAGCGCAGCGGGCACCACCGCGGGGTTGGCAAAGTCGATTACCTGATGTTCAGCGCTCTCGATGCGCTCGATGAGCCAGGGCTTGACCGCATGGCCGCCGTTGGCGATGACCGCGTAGCCGGTAGCTATCTGCAACGGCGTCAGTTCCGGGGTGCCCAGCGAGGCCGACAGGTTGCGTGGCAACTCTTCGCGGCTGAAGCCGAAGCGTTCCATGTAGGTCAGCGACTGGTCCACCCCGATGTCCTGCATCAGGCGAATGGATACCAGGTTACGCGAGCGGTAGAAGGCTTCACGCAGGCGGATCGGGCCGAGAAAATCGCCGCTGGAGTTGCGTGGCCGCCAGTCACCACCCTGGGTGCCGTCGTTGAACACCAGCGGGGCGTCGTTGACCAGGCTGGCGGGGGTATAGCCATGGTCCAGCGCTGCGCTGTAGAGGAAGGGTTTGAACGAGGAGCCGGGTTGCCGGCGGGCCTGGGTTACCCGGTTGTAGTTACTCTGCACGAAGGAAAACCCGCCTGTCAGCGCCTGGATGGCGCCGGTTTCCGGTGACAGCACCACCAGCGCGCTCTGCGCCTTGGGAATCTGTGCCAGTTTGTATTGGCCATCCTGCTCGGTCGGCTGCACCCGGATGAGATCACCGCGCTGCAGCACATCGGCTGGCTTGCTCGGATTCGGCCCCATGCTGTTGGCGCTCAGGTAAGGGCGCGCCCAGCGCATGGCTTCCCAGGTGATGGTGGCGCTGTCACCGTTACGCAGCAGGATGCTGACCGTATCCGCGCCCACCTCGCTGACGATGGCCGGGCGCAGGCCGCCCATGCTGCGTTGGGAGGCGAGCAGTTCGGTCAGCTGTTCGGGGGTGGCATCGGGATGGCGCGCTTCCGGGCCGCGGTAGCCGTGGCGCTGGTCATAGACCATCAGGCCGGCGCGCAAGGCGTGGTTGGCCAGGGTCTGCAGGCGACTGTCGACCGAGGTGTAGACATGATAGCCGTCGATATAAGCGTCGGTGCCGAACCGCTCGAGCATCTCCAGGCGCGCCATCTCGGCGACATAGGGCGCCTCCATCTCGGGGTTGGCACCATGGTTGCGAGCGGTGATGGGCGAAGCGATCGCTTCGTCATAGGCGGCCTGGTCGATGCTGCCCAGGTACAGCATGCGCTGCAGAATCCAGTCGCGCCGGATCCGGGCCCGCTCGGGGTTGGCGACGGGGTTGTAGGCGGAGGGCGCCTTGGGCAGCCCGGCGATCATCGCCAGGTCCGCCAGCGGCAACTCGGCAATAGGCTTGCCATAGTAGACGTGGGCCGCCGCCTCGATGCCGTAGGCGCGATTGCCGAGGTAGATCTTGTTCACGTACAGCTCGAAGATCTCGCGCTTGCTCAGGTTGCGTTCGATCTGCAATGCCAGCAGAATCTCGTTCAGCTTGCGCGAGAACACCCGATCACTGCTGAGGAAATAGTTCTTCGCTACCTGCATGGTGATGGTGCTGCCGCCGGTCTGAATCTGCCCGGTGCTCAGCAGCTCGGACGTGGCCCGCAGCAGACTCATGGGGTCCACCCCATGGTGGTTGAGGAAATTGTCATCCTCGGCGGCCAGGATGGCGTCGATGAAGCCCTGGGGAATCTGCTCGAAACTGATTGGCAGGCGCCGCATCTCGCCGAATTCGGCGATCAGTTTGCGGTCTGCGCTGTAAATGCGCAAAGGAGTTTGCAATTTGACATCACGCAGTGTATCTACGTCTGGTAATGTCGGACTGAGATACAGGGCGACGCCGCTGATGGCCAGTAGCGGTGCGCTCGCTACAGCGACCAGCAACCAGAAGAGAAAGATTAGAAAACGCATGAGGGATTGAGCATTTCCCTGTCAAATGAAACGGTTGATATGAGATGGTGTTGAGAACGGGTTAACAGTCCGCATTATAAGCGAATTATTTTCCGTTTAGCCATTTGCGCTCGAACAAGGACTGTTATTTAATGCGGTAAAACATAAACCGTCCGTAAGTGGCGGATGCTGATAGGAAATTGGCTGTGCTAGGGCTATTCAAAAAAAAGGCGAATACGCTGCTGGGTATCGATATCAGTTCCACAACCGTGAAACTGCTGGAACTCAGCCGCTCAGGGAACCGCTACAAGGTGGAGGCTTATGCGGTTGAACCGCTCCCACCCGGTGCTGTAGCGGAAAAGAACATCATCGAACTTGAAGGCGTGGGCCAGACCCTGGAAAAGGTGCTGGCCCGTTCGCGTTCCTCGCTGAAACAGGCGGCGGTCGCCGTGGCCGGCTCAGCGGTGATCACCAAGCTCATCGAAATGGACACCGGCCTCGATGACGACGAGATGGAAGAGCAGATCAAGCTCGAGGCGGACCAGTACATCCCGTACCCGCTTGACGAGGTCTCCATCGATTTCGAGGTGCAGGGCATCTCCCCGCGTAACCCTGAACGGGTCGAGGTACTGCTGGCGGCCTGCCGCCGGGAGAACGTCGATATCCGCGAGGCCGCCCTGGCGCTGGCTGGGCTGGACGTCAAGGTGGTCGAGGTCGAGGCCTACGCCATGGAGCGGGCCTGCGAACTGGTGGTCGATCAGCTCGACGGTGATCCCGACGATCTGACCATCGCCGTGATCGATATCGGCGCCACCATGATGACCCTCAGTGTGTTGAACCAGGGGCGCACCATCTACACCCGCGAGCAGCTGTTCGGCGGCAAGCAGCTGACCGACGAGATCCAGCGTCGCTACGGGCTGTCCCAGGAAGAAGCCGGACTGGCCAAGAAGCAGGGCGGCTTGCCGGACGACTACGAAGGCGAGGTGCTGGGGCCCTTCAAGGATGCGGTGGCACAGCAGGTGTCCCGTTCGCTGCAGTTCTTCTTCGCCGGTGGCCAGTACCAGGACGTCGACTACATCCTGCTGGCCGGCGGTACTGCTTCGATTCCGGGACTGGATCAGCTGATCCAGCAGAAACTCGGCACCACCACCCTGGTGGCCAACCCCTTTGCAAACATGACCCTGTCGAACAAGGTGAATGCGGTCGCGCTCAGCAATGACGCGCCGGCACTGATGCTCGCCTGTGGCCTGGCAATGAGGAGTTTCGACTGATGGCTCGCATTAACCTGTTGCCCTGGCGCGAGCAGCTCAGGGAAGAGCGCAAGAAACAATTCATCAGCATCCTGGTGCTCATCGTGTTGTTTGCCGGTCTGCTGGTCTTTCTCGGCGACCGCAACCTGAACGGCAAGATCGATCAGCAGAATGCCCGCAATGATTTCCTGCGCAAGGAAATCAGCCTGCTTGACGGGCGCATCAAGGAAATCGAGCAATTGCAGGCGCGACGCACGCAACTGCTGGACCGGATGAAGATCATTCAGGACCTGCAGGGCAATCGTCCGATCATCGTGCGCGTGTTCGATGAGCTGGCTCGCACACTGCCGGATGGCGTGTACTTCACCTCGGTCAACATGAAGGGAGCGGTGATCGGCATCAAGGGTGGAGCGGAGTCGAACAGCCGGGTATCCAATCTCATGCGTCAGATGGATGCCTCGGACTGGCTGACCACGCCGAACCTGACCGCCGTGAAGGCGGTCACCCAGGGAGCATTGGATCAGGCCAACGTATTCGAGATGTCGGTCCGCCAGACCGAGCCGGGTGCGCCAGCCGCTGAGGGAGAACAGCAGCAATGAGTTTTGCTCAATCCATGGAAAGTCTGAAGAAGGTCGATATCAACGACCTCGACTTCAACAACATGGGCTCCTGGCCCGGTGCGTTGAAGGTGATCGTCGGCATACTGTTATTCGTGGTGCTGTTGTTTCTCGGCTACCACTTCCACCTCAAGGACCTGCAGGCGAATCTGGAGCGTACGCAGGGCGAAGAAGTGAAGCTGCGCAGCGAATTTGCCGAAAAATCCTTCAAGGCAGCCAATCTGGAAGCCTACAAGGAACAACTGGTCGAAATCGAAGAGCGTTTCGGCACCCTGCTCAAGCAGTTGCCCAGCGACACCGAGGTACCCGGGCTGCTGGAAGACATTACCCAGATGGGTCTGAACAGCGGTCTGGAGTTCGAATCCATTACCCTGCAGCCGGAAGTCGCCCAGCAGTTCTATATCGAGCTGCCAATCAGAATTGTGGTGCAGGGCAA
This sequence comes from Candidatus Pseudomonas excrementavium, assembly GCA_019116555.1. Classification (GTDB taxonomy): domain Bacteria; phylum Pseudomonadota; class Gammaproteobacteria; order Pseudomonadales; family Pseudomonadaceae; genus Halopseudomonas; species Halopseudomonas excrementavium. The sequence goes on along the minus strand of DXBL01000129.1, from coordinate 2,126 downwards.
TTACCATGACATCGCCACCTTCGTCAGCAGTGTCGCCGGCTTGCCGCGTATCGTGACCTTGCACGACTTCGATATCGCGCCGGTCAGTGAGGGCAATCCTGATCTGTTGAAGATGAATATCCTGGCCAAGACCTACCGCTACCATGATGCCGATGCGGGAGGCCAGCCATGAGCCTGTTCAAGCCGGTTTCCGGTCTGGTCGTCCTCGGCGCGCTGCTGCTCGGCGGCTGCGGTGGCAACGATTTCAGTGACCTCCAGGTCTTCATGGAAGAAACCCGGGCGCGGCCAGCGGGCAAGATCGAGCCGTTGCCCCGGTTCAAGCCTTATGAGGCCTTTACTTACAGTGCCTCCTCGCTGCGCAGCCCCTTCCAACCCCCGGTACGCATCGATCTGACGCAGCGGCAAAAGGGCTCGCAAGACATCAAGCCGGACGAGAACCGGGTCCGGCAGTTCCTCGAAGGCTTCAATATCGAGGGATTCGAGATGGTCGGCGTGCTCAGCAACAGCCAGGGCATGCAGGCACTCATTCGTGGCGCAGGAAGCGTCCACAGGGTCAAGGTCGGTGATTATCTGGGCCGTAACCACGGCCGGGTTACCAGTATCGAGGAAGGGCGTGTCGATGTGGTCGAGATAGTACCGGATGGGGAAGGTGGTTGGTTGGAGCGGCCGCGCACACTCAGCTTGCCTGAGCGCGGATAAGGTCAACCAGGGAGAGATAACATGAACTGTAAACAGTCACGCGTGGAACGCAATCAAATGCCTCTAACCAGGAAGTTTTCATTCGCAGCCGTGCTTGCGCTGCTCAGCCCGCTGGTGCTTGCGGCCGACCTTGAACGCCTCGATGTGGCCTCGCTGCCCGGGGAACGGGTGGAACTCAAACTGTCCTTCGACGAGCCGGTGGCGGCCGCGCCCAAGGGCTATACCATCGACCAGCCAGCCCGGATTGCCATCGACCTGCCGGGTGTCAAGAACAAGCTGGGCGAACGATCCCGTGAACTTGGCCTGGGCAACGCCCGCAGCCTGACTGTGGTGGAAGCCAATGATCGTACGCGACTGATCATCAACCTGACGGATCTTGCGCCCTATACCACCCGCATCGACGGTAACGACCTGTACATTCTGGTTGGTGCCGACAAGGCGCCGGGGTATGCCGGCGCAACCGCTGCGGCAACTGCTCCGGCCCAGGCCGGTAACAGTAACTGGCGCAGCGGTGAGCAGGCCGCGGTGAGCAGCCCGGCGGCGGTGTCCAGCGGGCCGGCTATCCGCAGCCTGGACTTCCAGCGTGGCGAGCAGGGCGAGGGCAATGTCATCGTCGACCTGTCCGATCCGTCGATCCGTGTCGATGTGCAGGAGCAGGGCGGCCGCGTAAGGCTGAACTTCCCCAACACCAGCCTGCCTGACGAGCTGCGGGTGCGTCTGGACGTCAAGGATTTCGCCACCCCGGTCAATTTCGTCAGCGCCAGTGCTTCCGGCAAGGACACCACCATTTCCATCGAGCCCTCCGGGTTCTACGAGCATCTGGTCTATCAGGCCGACAGCCGGTTGATCGTCAGCTTCAAACCGCTGAGCCAGACCGAGATCGAGCAGCGCCGCGCCGATGCCTTCTCCTATACCGGCGAGAAACTGTCGCTCAACTTCCAGGACATCGAAGTGCGTTCGGTATTGCAGCTGATTGCCGACTTCACCGATCTCAACCTGGTGGCCAGTGACACGGTTCAGGGCAGTATCACCCTGCGTCTGCAGAACGTGCCCTGGGACCAGGCGCTGGACCTGGTGTTGAAGACCAAGGGGCTGGACAAGCGGCAGATCGGCAACGTGCTGCTGGTCGCCCCGGCCGAGGAAATCGCCGCCCGCGAACGGCAGGAGCTGGAGTCGCAGAAGCAGATCGCCGAGCTGGCGCCACTGCGCCGCGAACTGATTCAGGTCAACTATGCCAAGGCGTCCGATATCGCAACCCTGTTCGCCTCGGTTACCGCTGGTGAGGGTGAGCAGCGCGGCTCCATTACCGTGGATGACCGCACCAACAGCATCATCGCCCTGGAAACCCAGGCCAAGCTGGACGAACTGCGCCGCATCGTGACCCAGCTGGATATTCCGGTGCGTCAGGTGATGATCGAAGCACGTAT
>DXBL01000128.1 GCA_019116555.1 Candidatus Pseudomonas excrementavium | reverse complement strand
AACCGCAGACCTCCTGCATGCCATGCAGGCGCTCTCCCAGCTGAGCTATAGCCCCGTCGTTCTGGACGGGGCGCATATTAGGGCTCTCACCAAAAACTGTCAACAGAAAATTACGCAAAACAGCAACTTATGGCTAATCAGCCCGAAATCACTGGGTGCTGGCAAAGTCCGCCAGCAGCTTCTCCCAGGCCTTCACTTCCTTCTTCGATGCGCCACCCAGCAACTCCAGCGCCTGGCGCAGGCGGAAGCGGGTCAGGTCCGGCCCCAGGTGCGCCATGGCGTCGAGTACCGAGACCGAGCTGACCTGGCCGGTGATGGCCACGAACAGCAGCGGCATCAGGTCCCGCAGCTTGAGCTGCAGCCCCTCGGCCACCTGCTGGATATTGGCAGTGATGCCGTCCTTGTCCCATTGGCGCAGCGCTTCGAGCTTCCACAGCAGCAGTTGCAGGGTCTGACGCACTTCATCCTGGGAGAGCTTCTTGTGGGCAAACTGCTCCACCTGCAGGTCCAGCTTGCCGGTCATGAAGAAGCCAGCCAGCGGCACCAGGTCGCTGAAGGTTTCCACGCGGCTCTGCACCAGCGGCACCATGGGCCGCAGGTAGGCGCTATTGAGCGCCCACTTCTGTACGGCGTCGACAAAATCCTGCTCGGACAGGTCGCGAATCCACTGCCCGTTCAGCCAGGCCAGTTTCTCGACATCGAAGATCGGCCCGCCGAGGGAGACGCGCTGGATATCGAAGTGCTCGACCATCTCGTCCAGGGAGAACTTCTCGCGCTCATCCGGCATGGACCAGCCCATCCGACCGAGATAATTCAGCAGCGCCTGGGGCAGATAGCCCATGCGCTGGTAGAAGATGATGCTGGTGGGGTTCTTGCGCTTGGACAGTTTGCTCTTGTCCGGGTTGCGCAGCAGCGGCATGTGGCACAGCTGCGGCATGTCCCAGCCGAAGTACTGGTACAGCAGGATGTGCTTGGGCGCCGAGTTGATCCACTCCTCGCCACGCAGCACATGGGTGATCTGCATCAGGTGATCATCCACCACGTTGGCCAGGTGATAGGTGGGCAGGCCGTCGGCTTTCATCAGCACCTGCATGTCCACCTGTTCCCACGGAATATCGATCTCGCCGCGCAGCATGTCCTGCACCTTGCAGATGCCTGTGGAAGGTACCTTCATGCGCACCACATGGGGCTCACCGGCAGTGACGCGCTGGTCCACTTCCTGGTCGGCCAGGTGCAGACAGTGCCCGTCATAACCGGGGGTCTGCTTGTTGGCCATCTGTTCGGCCCGCAGCGCATCGAGGCGCTCTGAGGTGCAGAAGCAGCGGAACGCGTGCCCCTTGGCAATCAACTGCTCGCTGTATTCATGGTAGATGGCGCTGCGCTCGCTCTGGCGGTACGGGCCATGGGCGCCGCCGACATCCGGACCTTCGTCCCACTCCAGCCCCAGCCAGCGCAGCGAGTCGAGAATCTGCTGTTCCGACTCGGCACTGGAGCGCACCTGGTCGGTATCCTCGATACGCAGGATGAACTGGCCGCCATGCTGGCGGGCAAAGCACTGGTTGAACAGCGCGATGTAGGCGGTGCCTACGTGGGGATCCCCGGTAGGCGACGGGGCAATACGGGTACGGACAGTCATGGAATATCTCGATAACAGCGGCCTTGGCGGGCCAGGTAGTGTGAGGGAGCGCCTCAGGTTGAGGGCAATGTTACCAGCGCGCCCTCTTTCTCCTCCACCCCGACGTTCAGCCGCACCTGAAGTTGTTCGATCACATAATCGATGAACGCCTTGACCTTCATCGCCTGGAAGCGCCGGGAGGGGTACAGGGCGTACAACTCGGTGGCGGGCAGTACCGTATGCTCCAGCACCCGGCACAGGGTTCCTTCCTCCACATGTGGCTCAGCGATGAACGCCGGAACATTGATGATCCCGGTACCAGCCAACGCTGCCTCACGGGCAAAGGTGATGTTGTTGATGGTCAGCACCGGATTGACCGCCACACTCACTGCCGGCTCCAGGAAGTGCCATTTGCGACCATCGTCCATCAGCGTGTGAATGCAGCGATGGTGCAACAGGTCTTCGGGCTTCTGCGGTATACCATGTTCAGCCAGGTAGGCCGGGCTGGCGAACAGTTGCCGCGGGCTATGCATCATCGGCCGCGCCACCAGGCTGGAATCCTGCAGCCGACCTCGATGGATGACGATGTCCATGCCCTCTTCGACCGGATCGACCACCCGCGTGGTCAACTCGACCTCGACCTGAATCGCCGGATAGCGACGCATGAAATCCCCAACCACCCCGCCGAGAAACAGTTGGCCAAACTCGATCGGCGAGCTGATGCGCAACAGCCCGGTGGGCTCACTCTGCAACTGCATGATGGCCTGCTCGGCCTCGGCGAACTCCTGCATGATCTGCCGGCAGCGCTCATAGTAGGCCTGCCCCACTTCAGTCAGCCGCAGTTTGCGCGTGGTGCGGTTGAGCAGACGCACGCGCAACCGCTCCTCCAGTTGCGCGAGGCGCCGACTGACGGTGGACTTCTGCATGCCCAGGGTGTGGGCCGCACTGGTAAAACTGTGACATTCCACCACTCGGGTGAAGATCAGGGCATCGTCCAATCCCATCGCACTGTTCCTGTGATGCAACAAAGTTTCCAGATTCTAGCGTCATTGGGCCGGTACGGAACAGTGGTAGAGTGGCTCACATAACAATCAAGGAACAAAACATGTCGTCACGGGTTCGTACTCGCTTGTTCATCTTCCTGTTGCTGATCGCCCTTGCCGCAGCCGCCTTCTTCGCCAACTGGTGGTTCATCAGCCGACATCATGAAACGACCGACAATGCCTATGTGCATGGCGACATCACTCGCGTCAGCAGTCAGCTCGCCGCCCAGGTTACCGAGGTGCTGGTGACCGACAACCAGACGGTCGAGACCGGCGATCTGCTGGTACGCCTCGATGCCCGGGATTTCACCAACGCGCAGGCCCAGGCCCAGGCCAATCTCGCCACCCGTGAAGCCGAACACCTGCAGGCCCGTGCCCAGTTGCTGCGCCAGGACAGCCTGATCGAAGCCGCCCGCGCCGCCGTGGAGGCGCGCAAGGCTGAACAGCGCCGCATCGAACTGGACATCAAGCGCATCCTGCCCCTGCGCCAGTCCGGTTATGCCTCCGAGGAACAGCTGAGCAACTTCCGCGCGCAACTGGATGTAGCCAAGGCACAGGTGCGCGGCGCCGAAGCCGAACTGCAGACCCAGGTTCTCAGCAAGGACACCCTCGGTGCCGATATCGACCGTCTGGCGGCACTGGTTCAGGCCGCGCAGAGCGAGGTGGATCGGGCCGAGCTGGATCTGTCGCGCAGCGAGATCCATGCGCCAGTGCCCGGCCGGGTTGGCCAGCGCACCGTGCGCATCGGCCAGAACGTGCAGCCCGGCGACCATCTGCTGGCCCTGGTGCCGAGCCAGGACCTGTGGGTGCAGGCCAATTTCAAGGAAACCCAGATCAAGCGCATGCGCAAGGGCCAGCGTGTCACCCTGACCTTCGATGCATTCGATGACCAGCCGATGCCAGGCACCATCGACAGCCTGTTCCCGGCCTCTGGCGCGCAGTTCAGCCTGCTGCCGCCGGATAACGCCACCGGCAACTTCACCAAGGTGGTACAGCGCATTCCGGTGAAGATCCGCATCGACCAGGACCATGCCCTGAGCCAGCTGATACGTCCGGGCATGTCAGTCAGCGTCAAGGTCGACCTGCGTGACTGAAACGGCCCACGCACAGCAGCCCCCACCGCCGACGCGACGCGACTGGATCGCCATTCTCAGCGCCATTCTCGGCGCCTTCATGGCCATTCTGGATATCCAGATCATCAACTCGTCGCTCAAGGACATCCAGGGCGCGCTGTCGGCTACCATCGAAGAAGGCTCGTGGATATCGACCTCCTATCTGGTGGCCGAGATCATCATCATTCCGCTGGCTGCGTGGCTGGCGATGGTCATGTCGCCACGGCGCTTTGCGGTAAGCATATCCGTCACCTTCGTTATCGCCTCGCTGCTGTGTTCGATGGCCTGGAATCTGGAAAGCATGATCCTGTTCCGGGTGCTGCAGGGGCTGGCCGGCGGCGCGCTGATTCCCTTCGCCTTCTCCCTCGTGCTTACCAAGCTGCCACTGGATATCCGTCCCAAGGGCATGGCGCTGTTCGCCATTACCGCCACCTTCGCGCCTTCCATCGGCCCGACCATCGGCGGCTGGCTGACCGAGAACTACGGCTGGGAATACATCTTCTACATCAACATTGTTCCCGGTGTGCTGATGACCCTGGGCCTGCTGTACGGACTGGATAAGCGCGAACCGCACTGGGAGCTGCTGAAGAAGGGCGACTATGCCGGCATCCTGAGCATGGCCATAGGCCTGGGCTGTCTGCAGGTGTTTCTGGAAGAAGGTCACCGCGAGGACTGGTTCGAATCCACCGAAATCACCCTGCTGGCCACCATCGCCTTTATCAGTCTGGTGATCTTCATCATTCTGCAGCTGTCGCGAGATAACCATCTGGTCAACCTGCGGCTGTTCAAGGAGCGCAATTTCCTGCTCGGCAGCCTGGCCAATATCGGGCTGGGGGTGGGGCTGTACGGCACCGTGTTCATCCTGCCGCTGTATCTGGCACAGATTCAGGATTACAACGCCCTGCAGATCGGCCAGGTGATCATGTGGATGGGTCTGCCGCAACTGCTGCTGATTCCCCTGGTGCCGGTCATGATGCGCTATATCGATCCCCGGTTGATCTGCGCTGTCGGCCTGGCCCTGTTCGGCATTGGCAGCTTTCTCAGTGGCTCGCTCAACCTGGATTTTGCCGGGGATCAGTTCATTGCCATCCAGATCATCCGTGCCTGCGGCCAACCCATGGTGCTGGTGCCACTGTCGATCATCGCCACGGCGATGTTGCCGCCATCCCAGGCCGGCTCCGCCTCCAGCCTGTACAACATCCTGCGCAACCTGGGCGGCGCTATCGGTATTGCGGCGCTGGCTACTATTCTCGATAGCCGGGCGGCGCATTACTTCGAGATCCTGCGTAGCCATGTCAGCTTCGGCAACCCGGCCGCCACCGAGCGCCTGGCCCTGCTGGGCGAACAATTGGGCAGCACCGAGGCCGCCCTGCGCATGCTCGACATGCAGGTGCGCGAGCAGGCGCAGATCATGGCCTATAACGATGCCTTCCACCTGATCGGCCTCATGCTGGCTTTTTCAGTGGCGTGCATCATGTTGACCAAGACCTTGCCCAAAGCGCTGAGCAAACCCTGACAGCTGGCATTCATTCAATCGGGTCGGTAGCATGCGAGACATGTAAAAAATATCACACAAGGTGCGCAGCATGAGCCATACGCCTTATCCCGATTCCTACTACGCCGCCTCCGCCAATCCCGCTCCCGACCGACCTGCTCTGCAGGGTAGTCACGAAACCGACGTATGCGTGA
>DXBL01000011.1 GCA_019116555.1 Candidatus Pseudomonas excrementavium | reverse complement strand
GTCGAAAGACCACGGGGCTATAGCTCAGCTGGGAGAGCGCCTGCATGGCATGCAGGAGGTCTGCGGTTCGATCCCGCATAGCTCCACCATTTTTTAAAGGGCCGACACTTGTTGTCGGTCCTTTTTTTTGTTCGCGATATTTCTCATTTCAGCTAATCTTCGCGTAGAAGCTCACCCCAGGCGCCAGGCCTCTGATGCGCGAGGGCCGCCCCGCTGCGGCAGAAACTGCGTGGAAGGCCGCCCATCAGCGTTGTGCTGCACGATACGTGCTGGCCGGCCCTGCGCATCCAGCCACACCTGGCCAAGCCCGGCACCGTTCCAGACACGCTCCCCGCGGTGCCGTTGGTCTGGCAGGCGCGGGCTTATCTCCAGGTCCCGCCGCTGGGTAAACCAGTTCAGCGGCGAGCGTGGCGAGTAGAGCCAGCGGTTCAGCCGATCCAGCCAGTCGAGCAAGCGCCGGGGAAACTCATTCTTGATCCCGCTGCTGGTGATCTGCCAGATATGCGGCGTGCGGTCCCGATCGCGCACCTGCACATCGTAGGCAAAGGAATAATGCACATCGCCCGACAGGATCACGTAATTACCCGGCGTGCGGGAGTGGCGGAAGATGTTGAGCATGACGCTGGCCGAGCCGCGATGGGCCATCCAGTTCTCCGCATCCACAGTCAGCGCATGGCCAGCAAAGGCGCAGATCCGCTGGATCACCTCGATCAGCTTGACGCCGAACATGGGCGTCGGCGAGACGATCACGCTGGCAGTTTCATCCAGCAACTCATGCTGCAGCTCGGTCAGCGACTCCCAGTCCATCAACCCCGACGGACGACTGAGCAAACGCCGGCTACGCCAGCGACGGGTGCGGGTATCCAGCACGATAACCGTAGGGTAGGTGCGCAACACATAGTGCCATTGATCAAAGCCCAGCAGCCGGTCAATCAGCCCGTCCTGGGCAGCAGCGTCGAGCCGGTCATGATCATCGACCGTCGCGCTCAGCGCATCCATCTCATCGAGCAATTCGCTGAAGACCTCCGGACGATTACCCCAGCCCTGGCACAGCATATAGGCGAGCAGGGCGTTACCGACGATGCGCCGGGAGAAGGGATGCCCATAGGCTGTTTCTTCCCACCTGGCCGACAGATTCCAGTCATCGGTGACATCGTGGTCATCAAAAATCATCAGCGTCTGCACATGGGCAAACAGACGGGCCGCCTGCGGTAGATCCCTGCAGAAGCCCTGCAGCGCAGCGGCTTCAGTATGCCAGCGGGCGGTATGTTCGGTATCCAGCGCAGGCATGGGCGGGCTGGAGATGACCTGCCACGGCACCGGCGACCAGGCCAGCAGATACATGGCCATCACCTCGGCCAGCGTCACGAGATGGTTGTGCGCATTGGCAGTGGTAAAAATCGGCTTTTCCACGCCCCCGAAGAAACGCTCGCGCAACGCCTCGTTGGGCTTGAACGCGGGCAGCAGATCCTCGCGGCGATAATAGCTGGCCGGATGGTTATAGAGTGCTTCGCTGTCCGCGACCACGGCACCGTCCAGGCACTCGCCATACAGGCCAAGGCGACGGATCAGTGCATGGATCGCCGCCAGCATCGGGCCGGCGACATCATCGGCGTAGACTTGATCGCCGCACATCATGAGCAGAGCAGGGCGCGCCTCGGCCCGGCTGATCTGCTCCGCCAACAGCTCATCCGCCCGCGCCAGTCCGTCCCGGGAAGGGTGGTGCGGCTTGCGGCAGGAACCATAGAGAATATTATCGGCCCGGCTACGCAGCACCAGATTCGGCCGCGTCGCACCCTCATGCAGCAGGTGCGGCGCCCACTCGGCGATCCCGGCTTCGCTGCCGGTGTCCGAGGCGATCATCAGGTCGTAATTAATCAACACATCCTGCGGCAGCGCCTCCGGCAGGCTCAGATCAATCAGGTGCAGATAGGCATGGCGACCGATGGCAACGGTGCGGCAACAGTTGCCATCCAAAGTGACGCGTCTGAGCGTTTCCCCGGCAGGTTCAAGCAACAGTGTCAGAGACAGCGGCGTGCTGCCAACCAGCCAGAGCACCAGCCGGTTCGGCTCAAGACGCCGCAGGATAGGTCCCGCCACTACGGGCGGTAGAACATCAGAGATATCAAGTTGAGTCATCGAAACATGCTCCAGCGTCGCCAGTCTTCTAGCAAGGACTTCCACCACGGCAATCCGTGGTAACCGCCGAATGGCACCTACTGAGAGCCCAATCCGCGACTAGAATTCAACAGCCATCTACCCCTGGAGCAATCGTCATGGTCAGCAAGAACACCATCTGCCTCTGGTACGACGCCGACGCGCTGGAAGCCGCGACCTTCTACGCCGACACCTTCCCGGACAGCAGCGTAGGCGCCGTCTACCGCGCCCCAGCCGACTACCCGTCAGGCAAAAAGGGCGATGTACTGACCGTCGAATTCACCGTCATGGGCATCCCCTGCCTCGGCCTCAACGGCGGCCCCGTCTTCCCCCACAGCGAAGCCTTCTCCTTCCAGGTCGCCACCGACGACCAGGCCGAAACCGACCGCCTGTGGAACGCCATCGTCAACAACGGCGGCCAGGAAAGTGAGTGCGGCTGGTGCAAGGACAAGTGGGGGCTGTCATGGCAGATCACGCCGAGGATATTGACCGAGGCCATTGCGCATCCGGACCCGGCGGTGGCGAAGAGGGCGTTTGAGGCGATGATGACGATGGGGAAGATTGAGATTGCGCGGATAGAGGCGGCGGTGGAGGGGTAGGACAGGCCGGTACAGATTGTTACCGTCACCGTAATAGGAACTGTCAGTTTGTCGAAGAACAGCACGTCCAAGCCATCGTCGTCAGCAAGGGGTTGAAACGGCGTCAACCTGCCTTCGCTTGCTTTCATGACGGCGTTAATCAGCAGATTCTCGCCTATAGAAACGTTAACGTCCTTCGGACCCCCAACCACTCCATGACGCCAGTTAATCCTTTAGGCGCAAAAGAGAGGGCGCAATGCGCCCTCTGGGTAGTCATTTATGCCGTGGCCGGTTTCTTCATCCTCTGTCCACCATATCCTTGCCCAGTCGGGTCCAGGTCAACAGGAAGCACAGAGCGCTGGCAGCGTACAGGCAAGCCATTATGACCATGGAGGTTTGCAGGCTTTGCGCGTAGACCTGTCCGCAGACGTCCTGCAGACTCTGGTTCAGTTGACCGATCACGGCGGGGTGGCACTGGTTTCGTGCCAGTTCGCCAGCCGCTACGCCGAGATCGGCGATACCGGACTTGAAGAAAATGTCGGAGATTGCGCCAATGAA